>NZ_JAVAJJ010000021.1:0-133124 GCF_052112305.1 Pseudomonas sp. QLc11A | reverse complement strand
CATCAGCGACGTCGACAGCGCCGCCACCTTCGTCGCCCAAACCAACACCGCCGGCAGCTACGGCCAGTTCTCCATCGGCACCGACGGTGCCTGGACCTACGTCGCCAGCTCCGCCCACAACGAGTTCGCCGCCGGCACCACCTACACCGACACCTTCGCGGTGAGCAGTGCCGACGGCACCCTCACTTCGGTCACCGTGAATATCCTCGGCACCAATGATGCGGCCGTGCTGTCCGCCGACATCGCCAACCTCACCGAGACCCATGCCGCCGTCGACATTTCCACCGCCGGTACCCTGACCATCAGCGACGTCGACAGCGCCGCCACCTTCGTCGCCCAAACCAACACCGCCGGCAGCTACGGCCAGTTCTCCATCGGCACCGACGGTGCCTGGACCTACGTCGCCAGCTCCGCCCACAACGAGTTCGCCGCCGGCACCACCTACACCGACACCTTCGCGGTGAGCAGTGCCGACGGCACCCTCACTTCGGTCACCGTGCATATCGCCGGCAGCAACGACTCACCGACTATCACGTCCAACGGTGGCGGTGCGACGGCTTCGATCAATGTGGCGGAGAACACCACGGCGGTCTCGACAGTGGCGGCGACCGATGCTGATCTACCAGCGCAGACGCTGAGCTACTCGATCCTGAATACGGCCGGGACGGACTTCAGCAAGTTCTCGATCAGTTCGAGTGGGGTGCTGACGTTCAATTCGGCGCCCGATTACGAGAGTCCCCAGGATGTCGGTGGTACCGATGGCGACAACGCCTACGTTGTGGATGTTCAGGTGTCCGACGGCAATGGCGGAGTCGACACGCAGACGATTACGGTGAACGTGCAGAACGTCGTTGAAACTCCGATTGATACAACACCGCCAGCTTCACCGACTGGGCTGACTTACAACAACTCCGGTACAAACCATAAGCTTTCAGGGAGCGCCGAAGCTAATTCATTCATTAAGGTTTACCTGGACAATGGCAATGGCGTGTTTGGCGCCGGCGACACAGAAATTGGGACCGGAACGACCAATACCGGCGGTCAATTCGCCAATATTGATTTGGCTGGCAAGTTTACGGGTACCAAGACGCTATTTGTCACGGCTATGGACGCGGCAGGCAACGTTAGTGCTGCAACAAGCATTAGCCTGACTTACCCTGCGGGAGTGTCCGGAGAAGCAATTAACCTTGCGATTGCTGATCCATCGGCAGGCCTGAGCGATAGCTTTGTTGTCACAATTGCCGACGTTCCGTCAAATTGGACTCTAAACGCCGGAATCAACAACGGCGACGGCACCTGGACCGTGCAGACCAGCGATCCCGGAGCATTGACCGTGACAACACCAGAAGGCTTCGCGGGCGCTGCGGTACTCCACATCAACATGACCTGGACTAACGCCGACGGCAGTGTGGGCAGTTCCTATGTATTCAATAACGTCGAGGCCTTTGCCCCCGACACGCCGATCTTCGCCCTGTCCGCTGACGACAACCTGACCGGTTCGTCCGGTACCGACACCTTCGTCTTCGCCCAGCCGATCGGCAACAATCAGATCTACAGTTTCGATGCCACGGCAGACAAGATCGACATGATCGGCTTCACGGGCGTCACCGGCTTTGCTGACTTGAGTATCACTAACGACGCCAATGGCAATGCATTGGTCAGCATAAGCTCGGGTCAGACGGTCACCCTGAAAGGTGTCGATGCCGCGAACTTGAGCGAAGCGAACTTCCAGTTCGATGTCGATCCGCTCACCAACAACGCCGGCACCCTCACCATTGCCGACGGCGCGATCATGCCGTTCGGTGGCAGCATCCATAACAGCGGCACCATCGAGCTCGGCTCCAGCGGCAACGAGACCAGCCTTGAGATTCTGTTCCGTGGCGCGACCTTGACCGGTGGCGGCCAGGTGCTGCTATCCGACAACGCGCAAAACGTGATTTTCGGCGGCAGCGCCGACACGGTGCTCACCAATGCCGACAACACCATCTCGGGTGCCGGCCAGTTGGGGGCGGGGCAGATGATGCTGGTCAACTCGGGCCTGATCCTTGCCGGCGGCGTCAATGCGCTGGTGATCGATACCGGTAGCAGCGCTGTCACCAACACGGGAGTGCTGCAAGCCAGTGGCCGCGGCGGATTGGTGATTGAAAGTGCGCTGGTCAACAGCGGTAGCCTGTGGGCGAACGATGGCAATATCTCCATCCACGGAGATGCCCAAGGCGCGGGAAGCGCGACTATCAGCGGTTCGGCGATACTGGAGTTCGGTGCGGCCTCCGATCAGCATGTGACGTTCGACAGCGGCGCGGCAGGCACGCTCAAGCTTGATGTATCGACGGCGTTCAGTGGCAGCGTCAGCGGTTTTGCCGCAGGTGACAAGCTGGACTTTGGCGATATTGCGTTCGGCGACGATACGCAGATCACCTATGCAGCGAATGACACAGGCACCGGCGGCCTGCTGATGGTGAGTGACGGCGCACATGCGGCGCAGATCGCGCTGAATGGCCAATACGCGGCGGCGGGGTTGCAGGCGAACGCCGAGGGCAGTGGCAGTGAGCTGGCCTACGATGCTGCGGCGGCAAACCACAGGATGCTGGGCGGTCTGGCCAACGACACGCTGGTCGGCGGTGCGGGTGACGATCTGTTCCTCGGCGGGCAGGGCGACGACACGTTCTACGGCGGCCTCGGCAACGATACCTTCATGTTTGCTGCCGCAGGCTTCGGCAACGACTCGATCCAGGACTTCGACCTCAATCCGAGCGGAGGGCAGGACTTACTCAATATTGCGGGGACGGGGATCAACAGCGAGACGTTCGCTGCCAACGTGAGCATTGCCGCTGACGGGGCAGATACGGTGATCGGGATCGGCGTGGACTCTATTCGCCTTGTCGGCGTCAGCAGTGCAGGTATCGATCAGGCGGACTTTATCCTGGCGGTATGATGCTTTTGCTGCCGGCCGCTCGTTGCTACGCGGTTGCAGGCCCCATCGCGGATAAATCCACGATGGGGCCTGTGGGAGGTATTCTCAAGAACTTTGATGTGGGTTGACTGACTTGCTCAGCGCGTGAAGCGGTCATCCCATCGAAGTCAGCAAAGGGGTTTCGATAACCACCTCATTCTGGGGCAGCTCGTAATTTGGCACGACTACTTCGTCACCCCCTGTTGCAGTAGTCTGAATAAAGCTGTGATCCGGGGGCACGCTTGGCGATTACCCGGTCCTACAGACAGTACTGGCTGGTAGGCAGCACGTCGATCTTGTCGAAATCGATGAATCGGCTGCAGCTGTCCATCATCGTCGCCAGGTTACGCTGGAATTTCGCTTCGTCGCCCACTGCATCGAAAAAGGCCCGGGGATCGGTCATGGCAGCGGGTGGGAAACATTCTTCGACTATGGCATCGATCCTTGGCGCACCGTGCGACAGCGCCAACACCACCAGGTTTTGCACGTATTGGAAGTTGTCCTGCGTGTCTACGGCCACCTCAGTGTGATGGTTGCGCCAGATGTCCAGCCAGGCTTCGGGCGTCAGACGCGGAGGTCGGGTCAGCAGGGCCAACTGGGCGAACCCGTGAGTACGTTCACCGGGCGTTGAAGGGAAGCGAGTATTGGCGATGGCTACCGACTCGCATACCAGGTAGGCAGCCATGCGTGCCGTTGCGCCCGTGATGACGCTGTCGAAAGGACGACGGGCGGGCCCGTTGGCACTGTCCAGCCACAGCGACAGGCTGGCATCGGGCAGTGGTCGGTTGTTTTCCTGGCGCAGTCCGGCTGCGGGCTGCACATCGGCATCGGACAGGTTCAATTGCACACCACAGGCACCGAGTGCCAACAATTGCCCGGCGACTTCACTGCGCAGGCGATGGGTGAAGGTATCAGGACTGACTTGAGTATCACGCCACAGCAGATAGATGACTTTTTCCATAGCTATCAAGCGCCTCGTTGGGATTGTTGGATGAAGCAACCGTGCAGACACGTGGGGAAAATACGGGCTTCATGGTTGATCAAACTCAGCCCTCGGTAATACCTCAAACAGACTATTCAACAAAAAAACAGGCGGGGAGATGCCGGCGCTTTGGGTTCGGGCGCACGTTCGACTGTCCGCTTCTGGCTGTGGATTCAATCGATCGAGCTTCTGCTGCGCGTCATGTGTACCCAGTGAACATGACCGGCTCAGCCCATAAAGCTTTGCATCAATTGGTTACATTCATAGAATAAGCTGATCAATCTGCCTCGTTTCCGGGTAACGCCATGGCGATCAACTTCGACCTCAATGACCTGCAAGCCTTCCGTGCCGTGGTCGAGCAGGGCAGCTTTCGCAAGGCCGCCGATACGGTGCGCATTTCCCAGCCCGCGTTGAGCCGGCGGATCGAAAAACTCGAAGATGCCCTTGGCGTGCGCCTGTTCGATCGCACCACGCGCAAGGTCAGCCTGACCCAGGCCGGACGGGGTTTCATGCCCAGCGTCGAGCGCCTGCTGGACGATCTGGACGTGGCATTGCTGGGCATCAGCGAAGTCGCTTCGACCCGGCTCGGCCATGTCACGGTCGCCTGTGTACCCTCGGCGGCTTACTACTTCATGCCGCGGGTGATCGCGCACTATCACCGGCAGTTTCCGCGGATCAAGGTCAAGGTGCTGGACTCCAGCGCCCACGACGTCTTGAGCGCGGTGGTCAATGGCGAAGCGGATTTCGGCCTGAGCTTCATGGGCACGCTGGAGGCCGAAGTGGATTTCGAGCCCCTGGTGCAGGAAGGGTATGTCGTGGCGTGCCGGCGCGATCATCCGCTGGCGGGGCGAAGCAGTGTCACCTGGGACGAGTTCTATCGGCAGGATTACATCTCGCTGGATAAAACCTCGGGCAACCGCTTTCTGCTGGATCAGGCGTTGACCGGGGTGGTGCCGCAGCGGTCGAGTATTTGTGAAACCCGTCATGTGACCACCATGATTGGTCTGGTGGAGGCCGGGTTGGGCGTGGCGGCGGTGCCGTTGATGGCGATGCCGGCGGCGGATCATCCGATCCTGACACGGGTGCCGCTGACCGATCCGCAAGTGATGCGCAGCGTCGGTCTGATCAAGCGCCGGGGTCGAACCCTGACCCCGGCGGCATTGGAGCTGGAACGGCTGGTGGTGGAGATGAAAGTCCTGCAGCCGTCGGTCAGCGACTGACCGAGTCCAGTCCGGTCGCCTTCACATCCGGTTGAGCCTGGGTCGAGGCCAGGTATTCCAGCAAGGCCTTGGCTTCGGCCGGGTGCTGTGCCCCTACCGGGATGCCGGCGGCAAACCGGGTCACCGATTGCACGGACTCCGGAATCTTCGCCACGAAACTGACCCCCGGCACCGGCAACAATTCGCTGACCTGCTGAAAGCCCAGTTGATAGTCGCCGGTGGCAACCACGGAGCCCACGGGGATTTTCGGCACCATGGTCGATTTGCGCTTGAGCTGGTCTTCGATCCCCAGGCGCTTGAACAGCTGCTGCTCGATGTACACGCCGCTGGCACTGTCGGAGTAGGCCACCGATTTCGCCTCGAGCAATGTCTTTTTCAGGCCCTCGACATTGCTGATGTCCGGCTTCGGTGCACCTTCGCGCACCACCAGGCCAATGCGCGAATCCGCCAGTTCGACCCGTGAAGCAGGGTCGACCTTGCCTTGTTTGATCAGGTCGTCCAGTGCGTAGCCGACCATGATCACTACGTCTGCTTGCTCACCCCGGGCCAGGCGATTGGGAATCGCCTCCGGGGCCTTGCCCATGGATGGGCCGAGTGCGGTGTCGAGGGTATTGCCGCTGGCGGCGGCGAACTTCGGGCCGAGGATCTTGTAGGCCGCCGTGAAGCCGCCGGAGGTCATCACACGGATCTCTTCAGCCTGGGCAATGCCGCTCAATCCAAGGCTGGCCACCAACGCGAAGGCGGCAAAACCGAACTGTTTTTTCATGATTGTGTTCTCGATCAAGGGCAGGTTCACGACGCCACCGGTTGCAGATGATTCGATGCGCGGCGATAGAGCATGAGCGTCGCGCACAGCGCGCACAGTGCTGCAAAGCTCATCCAGTAGCCTGGCGCCGCCTTATCGCCGGTGTACTGGATCAGCAAGGTCGACATCGCCGGGGTGAACCCGCCGAACACGGCCGTGGCCAGGCTATAGGCGAGGGAGAAACCGGCCACCCGGACTTCCACGGGCATGATCTCCGTCAGCGCCGGGATCATCGCGCCGTTGTACAGGCCGTAGATGAACGACAGCCACAACAGCACCAGCAGCATGTGGATGAAGCTGGGCGCGTTCACCAGGTAGGTCAGCACCGGGTAAGTGGTGGCGATGGCCAGCAAGGCCATGGCGATCAACACCGGGCGTCGACCGATACGGTCCGAGAGTGTGCCGCCAATCGGCAGCCAGATGAAATTCGAAACACCCACCAGCAATGTCACCAGCAGCGCATCGGACGTGCTCAGGTGCAGGACGGTTTTACCGAAGGTCGGTGCGTATACCGTGATCAGGTAGAAGGCGGTGGTGGTCAGGGCGACCATCATCATGCCGGCGAACACGATCAGCCAGTTTTGCCCCAGGGTGCGGAACACCTCTCTCATGCTCGGGCGGTGTTTACGGGTGGCGAACTCTTCGGTTTCTTCCAGGTTGCGCCGCAGCAGGAAGATGAACGGCACGATCATGCAGCCGACGAAGAACGGAATCCGCCAGCCCCAATCGGCAATCACACTCGGCGCCATCCACTGGTTCAAGGCATAACCCAGTGCGGCGGCGACGATGATCGCCACTTGCTGGCTGCCCGACTGCCAACTGGTGAAAAAGCCCTTGTGGCCGGGTGTGGCGATTTCGGCGAGATATACCGACACGCCACCCAGTTCCGCACCGGCGGAAAAGCCCTGCAGCAGCCGCCCGATCAGCACCAGGGCCGGGGCGAACAAGCCGATGGTTTCGTAACCGGGCACTAGCACTATCAGGATCGTACCGCTGGCCATGATCGACAGGGTCACGATCAAGCCTTTGCGTCGACCCACGTCATCGATATAGGCACCCAGCACCACGGCGCCCAACGGACGCATCAGAAAGCCTGCACCGAACACGGCGAAGGTCATCATCAGCGAGGCGAATTCGCTGCTGGCCGGAAAGAACACGGCAGCGATCTGCGTGGCATAGAAACCAAAAAGAAAGAAGTCGAACTGTTCGAGGAAGTTGCCCGAGGTAACCCGGAAAATCGCGCTGGCCCGGGAGCGACCGGCAGTCGCGGGCTGTTGGATTGATGCTGTCATTGACCTGTACTCCACCGCTTTTATGACGTGCGCCGACTGGACGCGGCGCACGGTTGTTATTGGGGCGGATAGTGGAGCAGGGGCATCGATATGTTAATTGCATTGTTGGCATGCATTGATGTGCAAAGCGGATCAATGCATTTCAGAGAAAACGCTATTCGCTGTGTGCCCGCACAACGCTCTCGGTGCCCAACCGATACTGATTGTTATGGCCATCAGGGCGTTGAACCGTACGGGTAATGGTTGATTATTTTAGTTCAGCAAACCGCTTTAAACGCAGCGCGCGCAGACGGCAATGGTTGCCAATCGCGGGCAAATCTGGGAAAACGGCGCCCATCGGGCCCTTGAGGGCGAGTGAGCATACGAGTGAATTCAATGAATGATGAGCTTCAGGTAATCGATCTGCAGTTGGGTGACGGAAAGGCCGCGGTAAAAGGCGCGTTGATCACCACCCAGTACCGTGGCTGGCTGGAGGACGGGAGCGAATTCGACTCTTCCTATAGCCGGGGCAAACCCTTCCAGTGCGTGATCGGCACCGGGCGGGTCATCAAGGGCTGGGACCAGGGCATCCTGGGCATGCAGGTCGGTGGCAAGCGCAAGTTGCTGGTGCCGGCGCACCTGGCCTATGGCGAACGCACCATGGGCAAGATCACGCCGAATTCGAACCTGATCTTCGAAATTGAATTGCTGGAAGTGCTGACGCGGGATGATTGACCGGTGGGGGCGGGGAGATCTACAGCAACTGCCCCGTGTCCCAAAGATGGACCAGCTCTCCCGGTGCCTGGTCCTCCGGCACTTTAAGCACCATCCGGTCTTCCTGCCCGCCTGACCGATAGTTCACCTCTATCTGGTAAAAGCGCTGGTCGCCACGCCCGGATACCGTGCTGTCCAGGGTCAGGCAACCCTCCAGTACCGAACAGATGCGGGTGCGCTGGCTGATGTCGCATTGCGCAAACTCAATCTCCCGAGGGCGGCTCAAGGCGTGGATCGCCGCGAAACCGCCCTGGCGGGAGAGGCGAACCCGGGCGTCGTCGCCCAATGCAGGCAGGGTTTTCATAGGGTCTCCGTGATTTCGATGCCCGTTTGAGCCCAGCCCTGGCGCACGGCCTCGACTTCTCGCGCACCGAAGCGTTGGGCGGCATGGTCGACGGTCAGCCGGGCGAAGGCATCGAAATCGGCGTCCGGATTCAGGCGTTTGTCGCACAGGGCGTCGTACCAGATCACCCCGGCTTTCTTCCAGGCGAACCCGCCAAGCGCTCTGGCTGCCAGATAAAACGCGCGATTGGGGATGCCGGAATTAATGTGCACACCACCATTGTCCTCCTGGGTGATGACGAATTCACGCATGTGATCCGGTTGCGGATCCTTGCCCAACAACGGGTCGTCGTAGGCCGTGCCCGGGTGGGACATCGAACGCAGGCCTCTGCCATTGATCTTTGGCGTCAGCAAGTCAGCCCCGATCAGCCAGTCCGCCTGCTCGACGGTGTGGCCAAGGACGAACTGCTTGGTGAGGATGCCGAACACATCCGACAGCGACTCGTTCAAGGCCCCGGACTGGTTGGCGTAGATCAGTCCGGCCGTGCTTTCGATCACGCCATGGGCCAGCTCATGGGCGACCACATCCAGCGAGCGGGTGAAGCGCTGGAAAATTTCCCCGTCACCGTCGCCGAAGACCATTTGCGCACCATTCCAGAAGGCGTTTTCGTATCCCTGGCCATAATGCACGCTGCCGACCAAGGCAAATCCCTTGTTATCGATCGAGTCGCGACGCAGCACCTTCCAGAAGAAATCATAGCTGGCACCCAGTGCATCGTAGGCTTCATCGACGGCCGCATCGCCTGTGGCCGGCTGGCCTTCCATTCGCACCGGCATACCCGGCAACAGCATTTTGTTCTGGGCGTCGTGCAGGCTGCGCTGGACCACTCCCGGCTTTCCGGGCGGCGGCAGAATCGCCCGCTCCGGCGGCCGCGAAGGTGGCCCGGGATTGGGCAGCAGGTTTTGCACATGATGCAGGGTGATCATCGCCGCCGTGCGCTGCGGTTCTGAGCCGTGGGCGATGATGCGGTTGAGAATGTAGGGCGGGATAAAACTGCGCAGTGCTGGTGAGTCGTTCATCCGTGCATCCCTGGCGTGACAGCGGTCGATACTGATGTGATCCGGGCACCGCGCGTTCGGTTCCGTACCGGGTCCTTGTGCGAGCTGGTTCGCGATATCGACACGTCAGTCGACAATGATGTTGAATATCACGCCTGCGTCGCGAGCCCGCTCGCTGCCACAGGTTTTGTGTTTGAACTCACCCGCCTTACAGGAAGCCCATGTCGCCAGCCAATGAATTTCTGGAGATGGTTCAACAGCTGGATGTCGCTTACCGGCACTGGACCGGTGCGCGCTTGCCGGCTCCGCAATTGCTGAGCGAAGACGAGCGCCTGGCCTGGCTGCATGCTCACGCGCCTTTTGCTTTGCTGGCCCATGGCACCGAGGCCGATCCGCTGTTTTATTACGCCAACGAGCAGGCCCTCGCCAGTTTCAAGTACCCGCGCGAGCAGTTTATCGGCATGCCTTCGCGTTTCAGTGCGTCACCACTGGACCGGGACATGCGCCAGACGCTTCTGGAGCAGGTCACGGCCCATGGCATTGCCCATGGCTACAGTGGTTATCGGGTGGATCGGCAGGGCAATGCCTTCATGATTCATGAAGGCAAGGTGTGGACGCTAGTTGATCAGCAGGGTGTGCATTTGGGGCAGGCGGCGTTGTTCTGGCCGGATGCTGAACGGGTTGGGCAGTTGGACTGAGCGTCGATCAAGCGACCGGCCAATCCCTGAACAGCGGAATTCGTCCATTCGCGGACGGGCGGTAGTGCCAGGTCAGGCGGTCCAATTCCGGCTTCATCGCCAGAATGTGCCGGACGGTAGCGCCAGCAATACTCAACGCCAGTGACTGCCCCGGACATTGATGGCGCCCCGCACCAAAAGTGAAGCTGCGCCGGTTCGGGCGGTCGAGCAGAAAAGTGTCGGGGTTGTCGTTGAGCTGCGGGTCGCGATTGGCCGAGGCCAGCAGCACCAGGATCACATCCCCGGCATTCAGCCTTGTGCCGTCAATCTCGCAGGGGGCGGCGACGAAGCGGCGGGTGTTTTGTACCGGCGGGTCGAAGCGCTGTACTTCGGCCAGCAGGTCTTCGATAGAGGTTGATTCGCTGTGCAATGACGGGTGTTGAATCAATGCCAGCACGGCATTGCCGATCAGTCCGGCAGTGGCCTCGAAGGTCTGGGAAAACAGGCCGATCAGGTTGGCGATCAGGGTTTGCGGTGCGCCGCCGGTGAAGCGCTGGCGGATGCCTGCAAGCAGGCTGCTGTGGTTGTCCGGGTCGGCCAAAAGCTCGGCACAGTAACCGCTCAGTTGTTCGGCGGCGGCATGGGCGGCGGCCAGCTGTGCCGAGGTACTCAAGGGCGACAGGCAAGCCACGAAGTCCGCCGTCAGTTCACTGATGATTCGGCCCTGAGCCGGAGTGAATCCCAGCAACGCCGCCACCACGCACACTGGCCCACGGAACATGGCGTTGTACAGGCCGACGGCGTCGGCGCTGATCAAGCGGGCGCTGACCAGGCTCTCGACTTCCCGCGTATCGATCAAATCCAGCCCCGGCGCAATCGCCGACCGTGGGCAATGCTGGCGCTCACCTTCATTCATGCGCATCAATTGGCCGAACACCTGGCCGGCCATGCCATCGGCAATCGCCCTGGGGACTGGCTCCTGCGCGGGACGAACCTGGCAATCGGCATGCGCCAGCACGGCAGCCACCGCCCGGGCGCTGCTGGCCACCCACATGTTCAGCCCCGGATGAAAAGCCAGCCCGCCCTCGGCACGCAGTTGTGCGTAGTAGGGATAAGGATCGGCATGGGTCGCAGCGATGATCGGGTCCATGGGTCACAGCCTTTTGTTGTTGGAAAGTGTTGCTACTATCTCCAGTCCGAAAGGGCGTTGATTCGTCCGGGAGCGAAATATGAGTGCAGAACAACACGACATGGGCGTCTCGCAGGTGGCGGCGGCCATCGCCGAGCCGGCGCGGACGAAAATCCTCTGTTCGCTGATGGACGGCCATGCCCGCACCAGCACCGAGCTGGCGGCGGTGGCCGAAGTCAGCGCGTCGACCGCCAGTGCCCACCTGGCCAGGCTCAAGGAGCTGGCGCTGGTGCGGCTGCACGTCCAGGGACGTCACCGCTATTACAGCCTGGCGGACAAACGTGTGGCCCAGGCCCTGGAAGCGCTGATGGTGATCGGCCAGAACACGGCGCCGCGCTTCCAGGCGCGGACCCCGGATCGCCTGCAGTTTGCCCGTACCTGCTACGACCATATGGCGGGCACCCTGGCGGTACTGTTGCATGACCGGATGCTCGAAGCGGGCTGGCTGGAGGAAACCGACGAACAGGCCTATCGCTTGAGTGACAGTGGTTCGGCAATGTTTCAGGGGCTCGGGATTGAAGTGCAGGATCTGAGCACGCTGCGCCGCCGCTTTGCCTGCCCATGCCTGGACTGGAGCATGCGCCGGCCGCACCTGGGTGGATCGCTAGGGGCGGCGTTGTTGCAAACGGCGCTCAAGCGCAAGTGGGTGACCCAGGATCTGGACAGTCGGGCGTTGGCGTTGACGGCGTTGGGGCGTAAGGAGATGGCGGGGCGGTTTGGGGTTGAGTTGCCGCTGCTGGTTGAAGGTAATGGCAAAAGATTACCAATCGCGGCAGCTCCGACCACACCAGGTGCATCCATTAATGATCAATAGCATTTTTCCGGTGCTTCTGTGGTGACTGACATACTGCCTTCGCGGGCAAGCCCGCTCCCACAGGGATTTTCAGTGTGTACAAGATCTGCGAACGACACAAAACCAGTGTGTGCGGGTTTGCTCGCGAAAGCGGTGTGTCAGGCAATGATGATGTCGAATCTGACGGCCCCTTCGCGAGCAAGCCCGCTCCCACAGGGGGGACTCGTCAGTACGATGCAAACAAAAAGCCCCCCGTCGGTCACCCGATGGGGGGCTTTTGTGCTTCTGGCGTCAGGTCAGACCTTGACGATCCAGCCCGCTGGCGCTTCGATGTCGCCGGTTTGCACGCCGGTCAGCTCTTTGTAGAGCTTCTGGGTGACCGGGCCGACTTCGGTTTCGCTGTGGAACACGTGCAGGTGGTCGTTGTAGTCGATGCCGCCAATTGGCGTGATCACCGCCGCAGTACCGCAAGCACCGGCTTCCTTGAAGTCGGAGAGCTTGTCGATGAACACGTCGCCTTCAACCACTTCCAGGCCCAGACGGGTCCTGGCCAGCTCGATCAGTGACAGACGGGTGATGCCCGGCAGTACCGATGGCGAGTTCGGGGTCACGAACTTGTTGTCGTGGGTGATCCCGAAGAAGTTGGCCGAACCGACTTCCTCGATCTTGGTGTGGGTCATCGGATCCAGGTAGATGGCGTCGGCAAAGTGGGCTTTCTTGGCCTTGGAGCCCGGCATCAGGCTGGCGGCATAGTTGCCACCGACCTTGGCCGCACCGGTGCCTTGTGGCGCTGCGCGGTCGTAGCTGGAAATCTGGAAATTATGCGGGGTCAGGCCACCCTTGAAGTAGGCGCCGACCGGGATGCAGAAGATCGAGAAGATGAACTCGGGGGCGGTACGCACGCCGATGTTGTCACCCACGCCGATCACGAACGGGCGCAGGTACAGCGCGCCGCCGGTGCCGTACGGCGGAATGAAACGCTCGTTGGCGCGGACCACGGCCTTGCAGGCTTCGATGAACTGCTCGGTGTCGACTTGCGGCATCAGCAGACGGGCGCAGCTGCGCTGCATGCGCAGGGCGTTCTGGTCCGGGCGGAACAGGTTGATCGAGCCGTCCTTGCAACGATAGGCCTTCATGCCTTCGAAGCATTGCTGGCCATAGTGAAGGGCAGTGGAGCCTTCGCTGATGTGCAGCACGTTATCTTCGGTCAGGGTGCCCTTGTCCCATTCGCCATTGCGAAAGTACGACAGATAGCGCTTGTCGGTCTTGATGTAGTCAAAACCCAGCTTGTCCCAATTGATGCTTTCGTTACCCATGACACCCTCTATCACTTAACAACCGCCGAAACGGTTCAAGGCTTCTGACGTTTTTTGGATGGGGACAACAATACTTCATTCCGGGCTGGTTTCGCAGCCCGGACTATCGGCTGATTGGCAGATAAATGATGTCGCCCTTGAAAATTCGCGAGCAAGCCCGCTCCCACATTGGATTCTTGGTATGCCATAGATCTTGCAAACACCACAATCACTGTGGGAGCGGGCTTGCCCGCGAAGAGGCCATCAGTCAAGCCACCAATCGTTCTGAATCAAAGATGCAACGCATGCCCCAGCGCACGCAACGCCGCTTCCTGCACCGCCTCGCCGAGCGTCGGATGCGCGTGGATGGTGCCGCCGATGTCTTCCAGCCGCGCGCCCATCTCCAGGCTTTGCGCGAACGCCGTGGACAATTCGGACACGCCGACACCGACCGCCTGCCAGCCGACAATCACATGATTGTCCCGACGGGCGACCACACGCACGAAGCCGCTTTTCGACTCCAGGGTCATCGCCCGGCCATTGGCGGCGAACGGGAAGCTCGACACGATGCAGTCCAGGCCTGCTGTCCTGGCCTCGTCCGGGGTCTTGCCGACCACCACCAGTTCCGGGTCGGTGAAGCACACGGCGGCGATGGCGGTCGGGTTGAACTCGCGGGATTTACCGCTGATCAGCTCGGCGACCATCTCGCCCTGGGCCATGGCCCGGTGCGCGAGCATCGGTTCGCCGCTCAGGTCGCCGATGGCATAGACGTTGCGCATGCTGGTCTGGCAACGGTTATCGATCTTGATCGACGAACCGTTCATGTCCAGGTTCAGCGCTTCGAGGTTCCAGCCCTGGGTGTTCGGCTTGCGACCGACGGCTACCAGCACCTGATCGGTTTCCAGGTTCAGGGTCGCGCCGTTCGGGGCCAGTACTTGCAGCGTATTTTCTTTTGAATCAAAGCCTTGCACGCTGTGTTTCAAGTAAAGCTTCACGCCGAGTTTTCTCAGTTCGTCGTGCACAGGCTGGGTCAGTTCAGCGTCGTAGGCCGGCAGGATGCGCTCCTGCGCTTCCACCACGCTGACCTCGACACCGAGCTTGCGATAGGCAATGCCCAGCTCCAGACCGATGTAGCCACCGCCGACCACAATCAAGCGCTTGGGCACGGATGTCGGCGCCAGAGCTTCGGTGGACGAGATGATCGGCCCGCCAATCGGCAACATCGGCAAGTTCACGCTTTTCGAACCGGTGGCCAGCACCAGGTGCTCGCACAGAATGCGTGTGTCGCCGACCTCGACGGTTTTACCGTCAACCACTTTGGCCCAGCCTTGAATGACCTGGACCTTGTTCTTTTTCAGCAGCGCGGCAACGCCGGTGGTCAGGCGATCGACGATGCCGTCTTTCCATTCGACGCTCTTGGTGATGTCGAGGGTCGGCGCCGAAACGCTGATGCCCAGGGCCGAAAGCTGATGGTGCTGCTGCGTCTGATGAAACTGCTCAGCGACGTGAATCAGTGCCTTGGACGGAATGCAGCCGATGTTCAGGCAGGTGCCGCCCAGGGATTGGCCTTCCACCAGGATTGTCGGGATGCCCAGCTGGCCGGCACGGATCGCCGTCACATAACCGCCAGGACCGCCGCCGATAATTAGCAGCGTGGTGTTCAGTGTCTGCATGACTTTCTCCACAAATGCTTAATCGACAAAGAGCGTGGCGGGTTGTTCGAGCAGGCCACGAATGGCCTGGATGAAGAGCGCCGCGTCCATGCCGTCGACCACGCGGTGATCGAAGGAGCTGGAGAGGTTCATCATCTTGCGGACCACGATCTGGCCTTTGATCACCATCGGCCGTTCGACGATCTTGTTCACGCCGACAATCGCCACTTCCGGCAGGTTCAGCACCGGCGTGCTGACGATGCCGCCCAGGGCGCCGAGGCTGGTCAGGGTGATGCTCGAGCCGGACAACTCATCGCGGCTGGCCTTGCCGTTGCGCGCGGCGGTGGCCAAGCGCGAGATTTCCGCTGCGCTGTCCCACAGGCTGCGGGCTTCGGCGTGACGCACCACCGGCACCATCAGGCCAATATCGGCTTGCGTGGCAATACCGACATGCACGGCGCCGAGGCGGGTGATGACCTGTGCCTCATCGTCATAACGGGCGTTGATCTGCGGGAAGTCACGCAGGGCGACGACCATGGCGCGGACCAGGAACGGCAGCAAGGTCAGCTTGCCGCGAGTTGCACCGTGTTTTTCGTTGAGGTGCACGCGCAGCTCTTCCACGGCGGTGACGTCGATTTCTTCGACGTAGCTGAAGTGGGCGGCGCGCTGGGTGGCGTCCTGCATGCGCTGGGCGATCTTGCGGCGCATGCCGATCACCGGGATCTGCTGTTCATCGGTGCGCTGGGTGTAAGCGCTGCTGACCGTCGATGCATTCGACTGACCCTGAGCCAGGTAGGCATCCAGGTCTTCATGCAGCACACGACCGGCCGGGCCGCTGCCACGCACCAGGCGCAACTGAATGCCCAGGTCCAGCGCATGCTTGCGCACGGCCGGGGAGGCCAGCGGACGTTCATCGGCCGCGCGAGCCACCATAGGGCCCTGGCATACAGCCGCTTTCGGCGCTGGGGCAGCGACCGGTTTGCTTTCAACCACGGCTTCAACTTTAGGGGCGACCACCGGGGCTTCTTTAACGGGAGCCGGTTGCGCCGACTCCTTAACGTTGCCCGCGCCTTCGACTTCAATGCTGATCAGCACACTGCCAACCGCCATGACTTCGCCCGGCTGACCGCCGAGGGCAATCACCTTGCCATGCACCGGCGACGGGATATCGACCATCGCCTTGTCGGTCATGACATCGGCCAGCACCTGATCTTCGACGACCATGTCGCCGACCTTGACGTGCCAGACCGACAATTCAACTTCTGCAATGCCTTCACCAATGTCCGGCATTTTAATGACGTGCGTGCCCATTCAGACCTCCATGACCCGTTTCAACGCCGCGCCCACTCGGGACGGCCCTGGGAAATACGCCCACTCTTGTGCGTGCGGGTAAGGGGTGTCCCAACCAGTGACGCGTTCGATCGGCGCTTCCAGGTGGTGGAAGCAATGCTCTTGCACCAGCGACACCAGTTCGGCACCAAAGCCGCAGGTACGGGTCGCTTCGTGCACCACCACGCAACGGCCGGTCTTTTTCACCGATTTGACGATTGTTTCCAGGTCCAGCGGCCACAGGCTGCGCAGGTCGATGACTTCGGCGTCAACGCCGCTTTCTTCAGCAGCGACTTGCGAGACGTACACGGTGGTGCCGTAGGTCAGCACGGTGACGTCCTTGCCCGGACGGGTGATCGCAGCGACGTCCAGCGGCACGGTGTAGTAACCGTCCGGGACTTGCGCGGCAGGGTGTTTCGACCACGGGGTTACCGGGCGGTCGTGGTGGCCGTCGAACGGGCCGTTGTACAGGCGTTTGGGCTCGAGGAAGATCACCGGGTCATCGTTTTCGATGGAGGCGATCAACAGGCCCTTGGCGTCGTACGGGTTGGACGGCATCACCGTGCGCAAACCGCAGACCTGGGTGAACATCGCCTCGATGCTCTGGCTGTGGGTCTGGCCACCGTAGATACCGCCGCCGCAAGGCATGCGCAGGGTCATCGGTGCGGTGAACTCGCCTGCCGAGCGATAACGCAGGCGGGCGGCTTCGGAAATGATCTGGTCGGAGGCCGGGTAGACATAGTCGGCGAACTGGATCTCGGCCACCGGGCGCAGACCGTAGGCGCCCATGCCCACGGCGACACCGACGATGCCGCTTTCAGAAATCGGCGCGTCGAACACCCGGGAGGTGCCGTACTTGTTCTGCAGGCCTTCGGTGCAGCGGAACACGCCGCCGAAGTAGCCAACGTCCTG
The DNA here is from genome assembly GCF_052112305.1 of Pseudomonas sp. QLc11A. NCBI lineage: Bacteria > Pseudomonadati > Pseudomonadota > Gammaproteobacteria > Pseudomonadales > Pseudomonadaceae > Pseudomonas > Pseudomonas sp. QLc11A. The sequence continues at coordinate 115,931 of NZ_JAVAJJ010000021.1, read as the reverse complement.
GCCGAAGACCACGACGTTGTCGTCACGTTCAAGCATCACATCCATGGCCGAGCGCAGGGCCTGGATCATGGTCATGGTGGTCGTGGTCATGGCGGTTTCCAGCTCGATATTGTTGTTGTGATCGTTCATGTCAGATCCCCAACTCTTGACGCTGGCGCTTCAAGTGCTCCGGCATCTCTTTGTAGACGTCTTCGAACATGGTCGCAGCGCTTGGAATCTGGCCACCGGCGAGGGTGCCGTACTGTTCGGCTTCTTTCTGCGCGGCGATCACTTGGGCTTCGAGCTCGGCGCTGACCGCGGCGTGTTCCTCTTCGGACCACTGGCCGACCTTGATCAGGTGCTGCTTGAGGCGCGCAATCGGATCGCCGAGCGGGAAGTGGCTCCAGTCATCGGCAGGGCGGTATTTGGACGGATCATCGGAGGTCGAGTGCGGGCCGGCGCGGTAGGTGACCCATTCGATCATGGTCGGGCCGAGGCCGCGGCGCGCACGTTCGGCGGCCCAGGCGGAGGCGGCGTAGACCGCGTAGAAATCGTTGCCGTCGACCCGCAGGGAGGCAATGCCGCAACCGACGCCGCGACCGGCGAAGGTGGTGGCTTCACCACCGGCGATTGCCTGGAAGGTGGAGATTGCCCACTGGTTGTTGACCACGTTGAGGATCACCGGCGCGCGGTACACGTGGGCGAAGGTCAGGGCGGTGTGGAAGTCCGACTCGGCGGTGGCGCCGTCGCCGATCCAGGCCGAAGCGATTTTGGTGTCGCCCTTGATCGCCGAGGCCATGCCCCAGCCCACGCCCTGGATGAACTGGGTGGCGAGGTTGCCGGAGATGGTGAAGAAACCGGACTCCTTGACCGAGTACATGATCGGCAATTGCCGGCCCTTGAGCGGATCGCGCTCGTTGGACAGCAGCTGGCAGATCAAGTCGACCAGCGGCACGTCGCGGGCCATCAGGATGCTTTGCTGGCGGTAGGTCGGGAAGCACATGTCGTCGATGTTCAAGGCCAGGGCCTGGGCGCTGCCGATGGCTTCCTCGCCGAGGCTCTGCATGTAGAACGACATCTTTTTCTGACGCTGGGCGACCACCATGCGGTTGTCGTAGATGCGGGTCTTGAGCATGGCGCGCATGCCCTTGCGCAGGATCTCCACCGGCACGTTTTCGGCCCACGGCCCAAGGGCATTGCCCTGGTCGTCGAGCACGCGGATCAGGCCACGGGCCAGGTCAGCCGTGTCAGCCGGTTCAACATCGATTGGGGGTTTGCGCACCGTGCCGGCATCGGTCAGATGCAGGTAGGAGAAGTCGGTTTTACAGCCGGGACGGCCCGAGGGTTCGGGGACGTGCAGGCGCAGCGGTTCATACGCTTGGGTCATGGCTTCTACGCTCGATCTTGTGAATTTCTTGTAGTGAGCTGACAGATTTCGTTCGGTAGAAGAATTCTTGTCCTACAACAATCATAGGCCCGCCCAAGAAGAATATTTCTCTCTGTTTCGTTGCGCTAAAGATCATTTGCAGATAAAAAACCTGCATAAGCATAAAAAACAGGTGGTTTTGTCTCATGCGCAAACTGGACCGTACCGACATCGGCATTCTCAACAGCCTTCAGGAGAATGCGCGCATCACTAACGCCGACCTTGCACGCTCGGTGAACCTCTCACCGACGCCGTGTTTCAACCGGGTCAAGGCCATGGAAGAACTGGGGGTGATCCGCGAGCAAGTGACGTTGCTTGATGCCGACCTGCTGGGGTTGCACGTGAACGTGTTCATTCACGTCAGCCTGGAGAAGCAGGTGGAAGAGGCGTTGCAGCATTTCGAAGAGGCGATTTCCGATCGCCCCGAGGTGATGGAGTGCTACCTGATGGCCGGCGACCCGGACTACCTGATCCGGGTGCTGGTGCCGACCATCCAGTCGCTGGAGCGTTTCATGATGGATTTTCTGACCAAGGTGCCTGGAGTGGCGAACATACGTTCGAGCTTTGCGCTCAAGCAGGTTAGGTACAAAACCGCGCTGCCGTTGCCGGCCAATGGGCTGACGCTGGGCACCTGAAATAACGATCACCTTGTAGGAGCGAGCTTGCTCGCGATGGACTTGAGGGCAACGCGTTTGTTCAGAAAACTCGCGTTATCGTTAACGTCCATCGCGAGCAAGCTCGCTCCTACAGGGTCAGAATTTGTTCAGGGGGATTTTCAGGTAGGTCACGCCGTTGTCCTCGGCCGGCGGCAAGTTCCCCGCCCGCACATTCACCTGGATCGCCGGCAGTAACAGTGTCGGCATCCCCAAACCCGAATCGCGCCGGGTGCGCATTTCCACGAAGGCGTTTTCGTCGATACCGTCGCGCACGTGAATGTTGTTTTTGCGCTGTTCACCGACGGTGGTCATGCATTCGGGAGTGCGGCCTTCCGGCGGGTAGTCGTGGCAGACGTACAGGCGCACGCTGGCGGGGAAGGCCAGCAGCTTGCGGATCGAGGCAAACATCTGGTTGGCATTGCCACCGGGGAAGTCACAACGGGCAGAGCCGACATCGGGCATGAACATCGTATCGCCCACCAGAATCACATCACCGTCGATCAGGTAGGCCATGTCCGCCGGCGTATGGCCGGGCACGTGCAGGGCGGTCGCCTTGAGGTTGCCGATCATGAACGACTCGTCGGGGGCAAAGAGGTGATCGAACTGCGAACCGTCGACTCGAAATGATGGCTCCAGATTGAACAGCGCCTTGAACACGTCCTGGACCTTGCTGATCGACTCGCCGATGGCGATTTTTCCACCCAGCTTCTGGCGCAGATAGGGTGCGGCGGACAGGTGATCGGCGTGGGCGTGGGTTTCCAGCAGCCATTGCACTTGCAGTTTGCGGGCACGGACGAAGGCGATGATTTTGTCAGCCTGGGTGGTCGCGGTACGCCCGGCGGCACCGTCGTAGTCGAGCACGGGGTCGACAATCGCACACTGCCCGCCATCGGCCTCGTAGACCACGTAGCTGTAGGTCGAGGAGGCGGGGTCGAGGAAAGCTTCAATCAGTGCGGGCATGGACACGAACCTGTGCAGGGGTGGAAAAGTCAGTTGCAACACTTTATGTAAAAACATAATGTTCGCAGCTTAAGTGACGTTGAAGGCATCCTGCAAATGCAATCCAGTCTGACCGAATGTGAAGTCGCCCAACTGCGCGCCTCGGCCTCCAAGGCTTGTGCGCTGCTCAAGGCCCTGGCCAATGAGGATCGCCTGTTGATCCTGTGCCAGCTGACCCAGGGCGAGCGCAACGTCGGCGAGCTGGAAAAAATGACCGGCGTGCGCCAACCGACCCTGTCCCAGCAACTGGGGATCCTGCGCGATGAAGGACTGGTCGCGACCCGTCGTGAAGGCAAGTACATTTTTTACGGTCTCGCCAGTCACGAGGTGATCCAGGTGATGAAAACCCTCTCCGGGCTGTATTGCGGGGCGGTGCTTAAAAGCTGGGTTCAACCTTGATTTTATTCAACACACCGAACCTGTGGGAGCGAGCCTGCTCGCGAAAGCGTAGTGTCAGTCCACATCTTTATCGACTGACCCGCCACCTTCGCGAGCAGGCTCGCTCCCACATTGGTTTTGTGGTTTGACCGGTAACAATCCTTGCGTGCAGCAAAAGGAACAAGCAATGAACGATCAACACTGGGGCCCATCCATCAGTGCAGATATCGTGGTGATCGGCGGCGGCACGGCGGGCATAGGCCTTGTCGCCAGCCTGCTCAAGCGTAGCCCGCACCTCAACATCACGGTGATCGAACCCGACTCCCGGCATTTCTATCAACCGGCCTGGACGCTGGTCGGCGGTGGCGCCTACAACGTGGAAAACACCGTGCGGCCAATGGCGTCGGTGATGCCGCGCGGGGTCAATTGGGTGCAGGCTGCCGTGACCGGCATCGACCCCGATCATGGCCGGCTCATCCTCAGTGACGCGCGCACGGTCAGCTATCAGAACCTGGTCGTCTGCCCCGGCCTGCGCCTGGCCTGGGAAAAAATCGAAGGCCTGGAGGAGACCCTCGGCCAGCACGGCGTGACCTCCAATTACAGCTACCGGCACGCGACCTACACCTGGGACCAGGTGCAGAAACTGCGCGGCGGCAAGGTGCTGTTCACACAGCCGGCCATGCCGATCAAATGTGCGGGAGCGCCTCAAAAAGCGCTGTACCTGTCCTGTGATCACTGGAACAGGAACGGTGTGCTGAACAACATTGACGTCGAGTTCAATCTCGCGGGCGCGGCACTGTTCGGCGTGGCGACCTTTGTCCCGCCGCTGATGAAGTACATCGAGAAGTACAACGCCCGGCTGGCATTCAATTCGAATCTGGTCAAGGTCGACGGCCCTGCGAAAACCGCGTGGTTCGAGGTCAAGGACGCCGAGGGCACTGTCACCCGCCAGGCAAAAACCTTTGACCTGCTGCATGTCGTACCGCCTCAGGTGGCCCCGGATTTCGTCGCCCGGAGTCCGCTGGCCGACGCCGCCGGCTGGTGCGAGGTCGATCCCCACAGCCTGCAGCATCCGCGCTATCCAGGCATCTTCGCGTTGGGGGATATCTGCGGCACCAGCAATGCAAAAACCGCCGCGGCGGTGCGCAAGCAGATAGTGGTCGTGGCCGAAAACCTGCTGGCCTTGCGCAAGCAACAACCACTGCCACTGAAGTACGACGGCTATGGCTCCTGTCCGCTGACGGTGGAGAAGGGCAAGGTGATCCTTGCCGAGTTCGGTTATGCGGGCAAATTGCTGCCGACCTTTCCCCTTGACCCGACGACGCCGCGCCGCTCGGCGTGGTGGCTCAAGGCAACACTGCTACCGTGGTTCTATTGGAACGGTATGCTCAAGGGTCGCGAGTGGCTGACGCGTCTGTCCAGGGTCGACTGAGAACTCCCTATGTTGCTGGCAAGTCTGTTTGGCGTGGTAATGGGGTTGGTATTGGGGTTGACTGGAGCGGGCGGCGGGATTCTCGCGGTGCCGGCCCTGGTATTGGGATTGGGCTGGAGCATGACCCAGGCCGCTCCGGTGGCGTTGTTTGCGGTGGGCAGTGCGGCAGCGGTCGGCGCCATCGATGGATTGCGCCATGGCCTGGTGCGGTATCGCGCGGCGTTGCTGATCGCCGCGCTCGGTGCGGTGTTTTCGCCGGTGGGCATCTACTTCGCCCATCAGTTGCCGGAAAAAATCCTGATGATCCTGTTCAGCCTGCTGATGGTCATGGTGGCCTGGCGGATGTTGCGCCGTGAACGCAAGGACGAAGGCCCGAGCGACCACGGGCACGCCAACTGGGGCCAGAAAAACTGCATGCTCGATCAACAGACCGGGCGCTTTTCCTGGACCGCCAAATGCACCGCGACCCTCGCCGCGCTCGGAGCGGTCACGGGTGTGGTCTCGGGATTGCTGGGGGTGGGCGGCGGCTTCCTGATTGTCCCGGCGTTCAAGCAACTGACTGACGTGCAGATGCGCGGAATCATCGCTACTTCGCTGATGGTGATCAGCCTGATTTCGGCCATCGGCGTGATCGGCGCGTTCCATGCCGGCGTGCGCATCGACAGTGTGGGTGCCACCTTCATTGGCACGAGCATCATCGGCATGATCATCGGTCGCAAGCTGTGCGCCCGGGTGCCGGCGCGGGCGTTGCAGGTCGGGTTCGCCAGCATCTGCGTGATGGTCGCCGCCTACATGTTGCTCAAGGCCAACGCCTAGGCGGTGCCGGTTCCTGTGGATGCCAGTCGGGTCCACAGGCCTACGCCCTAAGTGGCGAGCCTCACCGACGAGCGGTCTTACGCCATAGCGGTCACGCGCCGCCAGCCAATCCAAAGCACCTCAAAACCAGCCCCAAGGCAGCGTATGGCGCCGCCCGTCAGGTTTCGATAATCGCCTCCGACACTCAGTCCCCCGTTTCGGAGCGCGCCATGCACAACAATAAGAACGTCACGCATCGTTTTCTGCCAGCCTTTATCGCCAGCCTGTCTGCCCTGGGCCTGAGCCAGGTGGCTGAGGCGGATATCATGCTGTACGACAAGGACCAGACCACGTTCTCCACCGACGGCTATATCAACGCCTTCTATGTAAACAGCGATGTCGACCGCGCCGGCGATCAATACGACCGTCGGCAGTCACGGGTCAAGATGGGCTTTTTGCCCAACTACCTGGGGTTCAACATGGGCAAGCAGGTAGACGATCTCAAGCTCGGCGCCCGTGCCTCGTTCTGGGTCACCATCAACGACAGCGAAACCAACGGCACCGACACCGCCATCGATGTGCGGCAGTTCTTCGGCACCGTGGCCAACCCGGAGTGGGGCGAGGTACTGATCGGCAAGGACTTCGGCTTGTTCGCCCGTTCCAACATCCTGCTCGACGAAATGCTCGCCGGTTACGGCCAGGTCAGCGATACGTTGGGGCTGGTGGATGGCGGCGGGGTGTCGTTCGGCAACATCGGCACCGGTTACCCGTATCCGTTCCCGACCTCGCAGATCACCTATCGCACCCCGGTGATGGACGGACTGCGCGTGGCGGTCGGCATCATGGACCCGGTGGACACCAACGACAGCAGCCCGACGGGCAAGGCCTATCAGGAAAATCCGCGTACCGAGAGTGAAGTCACCTATCAGTTCGACCTGGCCGGGGCAAAGATCTACAGCTGGGTCAACGGCAGCTACCAGACCTCGGACAACACCGATTCCACGGTCGAGACCGTCACCTCCAAGGGGGTCGGTTATGGCGTGCAGGCGAAGATGGGCGGCTTGTCCCTCACCGGGTCCGGCTTCCAGGCCAAGGGTATCAACCCGTTTTTCACCAACAATGCCGGCGAGCCGACCCTGCGCAACGTCGACAGTGACGGCTACCTGATGCAGGGCTCCTACAAACTGGGCAAGAACCGCCTGGCCTTGTCCTACGGCAAGACCAATGACGACGGCAACGGTGTGGTCGGCAGCGGCGCGGACTACGAGACCCGCGGCATCGCGTTGTTCCATGACGTGAACGACAACCTCAAGCTGGTGGCTGAGTACAACCAGTTTGAAATCAACGGTCACGACACCGACGAGCAGAACGAAGACACCGACACCTTTGCCGTGGGCGCGGTGCTGACCTGGTAACCCCGGGAGGTGGCCCTGGCCGTGCGCATCGCGGCGAGGGCTGCCAACCGTCTCATCCCATCGAAGCGGCTACCCGCTACCCAAGTAGCATTCGTCGCACCCCACAGACTTCGTACACTCGTGCCTCATACACACGCACCTGCGGGAGGTAAGGATGCAGCAGAGCGAAGGCGTCGTCAGTGCAATGTCCCAGGCCACCGATGCCCGACAGGTCGCGCAGGAACTGGCACGACAGTTGTTGCACCCGCACCTGGGGTTCGTACTGTTCTTCTGTTCCGCCGAATACGACTTGCAGGCGCTGGGCCAGGCCTTGCAGCAAAGCTTCGGTGGCATTCGCCTGGCGGGCTGCACCAGCGCCGGGGAAATCACCCCGCTGGGCTATGGGCGCAATTGCGTGACGGCGGTGGGCTTCGACCACCGGCACTTTTCCATCTCGATCGAACTGATCGACCAGATGGAACACTTCAGCCTGATCGACGCCCAGCAAATGGTCGAGCGCCTGGTCAGTGGCTGTCGCAGCAACACCCTGGCCCCGATCAAGGGCAACAGCTTTGCCCTGACCCTGCTCGATGGCCTGTCCAGTCGTGAAGAAATGGTCCTGGCAGCCTTGAGTGCGGCCTTGGGCGACATTCCGCATTTCGGCGGTTCGGCCGGCGACGATAACTACCTGACCCATACCCATGTGTACTTCGATGGCGAGTTCCACAGCGGCGCGGCCGTGGTGGTGCTGGTCAATACCTGGCTGGATTTCGAAGTGTTCACCACCCACCACGTGCTGCCCCGCGCCGAAAAGCTGGTGGTCACCGGGGCCGACAGCACCTTGCGCCGGGTCTTCGAGCTCAATGCCGAGCCGGCTGCCGAGGAGTACGCCCGGCACATCGGCGTGCCGGTGGCGCAGCTTGATCACCGGGTCTTTGCCGCGCACCCGTTGGCGGTGCGGATCAACCAGCAATACTACGTGCGGGCCATCCAGCAGGTGCATCCGGACCTGAGCCTGAGTTTCTACTGCGCCGTGGAAAACGGCATCGTCCTCACCGCCATGACCCCGGGGCCGATGCTGCCGAACCTGCAGCGCCTGTTCGAAGGATTGCAGGAGCGCCTGGGCGATTTGCTGCTGACCATCGGTTGCGACTGTTTCCTGCGGCGTCTGGAACTCGAAGACGACGGCAGTCTTGATCAGATCGGCGGTTTTTTGCGTGAGCAACGGGTGATGGGTTTCAACACCTATGGAGAACAGTTCAATGGCATGCACATCAACCAGACCTTCACCGGCGTTGCCATTGCCCGTGGCCGTGCCCCAGGACATCGCTGAGCTGCAGGCCGAGCTGGCCGGGCTGCGCCTGGAAAACCACAAACTGCAGCGCATCAATGGCGCGCTGATCGAGCGGGTCGAGTCCGGGGGAACCCGCGGCAACGATCCGTACGCGGCATTCCAGCATTCGGTGGTGCTGGCCGAGCAAGTGCGCGAACGCACCGATGCCCTGAACCAGGCCATGGCCGAACTCAAGGCCGGTAATCATTTGCTCAGCGAAGCCCGCCTGCGCGCGGAAACGGCGCACCAACACCTGATCGATGCCATCGAAAGCATTTCCGACGCCTTCGTGCTGTTCGACGCCGAGCAGCGCATCGTGCTGTTCAACAGTCGCTTCAAGGCGTTCTGGAGCAACAGCCGGGTGCGGATCAACGCCGGCATGCGCCTGACCGAGGTCAAGCGACTGATGATGAACAACGCCCTGTTCACGGAAGAGCCGCGCGGGCATGCCGACGAAAACCTGCTTTACCGCCTGCAGAACGGGCGCTGGCTGCAAGTCAGCGAGCGCCCGACCCAGGAAGGAGGGCGGGTGATCCTGTTCACCGACATCACCGACGTCAAACTCAGCGAAACCGTACGCCGTGAGCAGGCGGTGGCGCAGAAGTCGCATCTGTTGCAACGGGCGGTCGACAACCTGTCCCAAGGGGTGGCGATGGTCAGCGCCGAGGGCATCCTGGAGTTGTGGAACCGTCGGTTCCTGGAGTTGAGCGGCCTGGCGCCGGTGGCGGCCCATCGCCCGTTTGCCGAAGTGATCGCCGACAGCGAGCTGAACCTGCTGACCCCGGCCAGTCGCGATGGCAATGGACGACCGGTGCGCGAATGCGAGCAACGCCTGTACGATGGCCGGGTCCTGGAAATTCGCACCCATCCGTTGCCCACCGGCGGTTTCGTCAACACCTTCACCGACATCACCGAGCGCTACCAGCACGCCGAGGCGCTGAGTGAAAGCGAACACTGGATTCGCCTGATCACCGATCACGTCCCGGCATTGATTGCCTACCTCAATGCCGACCTGGTCTACGAGTTCACCAACAAGGTCTACGAAGAGTGGTACTGCTGGCCTCGCGGCGTGATGCTCGGCCAGAGCCTGCGCGAAGTGCACAGCGAGCAGCATTACCAGCGGCTGGAGCCCTACGTGGCCAGGGCATTGGCCGGCGAGAGCGTGACATTCGAGTTCGCCGAAACCAACGTCAACAACCAGGAGCGCTACATGCTGCGCTCCTATGTGCCCAACCGTCTGGCCAGTGGCGAGGTGGTGGGGATTTTCGTGCTGATCCGCGACATCACCGAACGCCGCCGTACCGCCGAGGCGCTGCATCAGGCGTATCAGAACCTGGAGCTGCGGGTACGCGAGCGCACGGCGGAATTGACCACCCTCAACGACCAGCTGCTGCGCGAGATCGATGAGCGACGCCTGGTCGAGTCACGCTTGCGCGAGGCCAAGCAGGAAGCCGAGCAGGCCAACCTGTCGAAGACCAAGTTCCTTGCCGCCGTCAGCCATGACCTGCTGCAACCGTTGAATGCCGCGCGCCTGTTTACCAGTGCCTTGCTGGAACGGCGCGAGCCGATGTCCAGCGAGATTCTGGTGCGCAACGTGAGCAATTCCCTGGAAGACGTGGAGAACCTGCTCGGCACCCTGGTGGATATTTCCAAGCTCGATGCGGGGGTGATCAAGGCCGACATTGCGCCGTTCGCCCTCAGTGAACTGCTGGACAACCTGGCCGCCGAATACACCCAGGTGGCGCGCAGTGAAGGCCTGCAATTGCACTTCATCGGCTGTTCGGCGCTGGTACGCAGTGACATCCAGCTGCTGGCGCGGATTCTGCGCAACCTGCTGAGCAATGCGATTCGCTATACCTACAGTGGTCGCGTGGTGCTCGGTTGCCGGCGGCATCATCAGTGCCTGACGATCGAAGTCTGGGACAGCGGCATGGGCATTGCCGAGCATCGCCTGGAGGAGATTTTCCAGGAGTTCAAGCGTGGTGATGTGCAGCGCCCCGATCAGGATCGCGGCCTGGGCCTGGGTCTGGCGATCGTAGAGAAGATTGCCGGCATCCTCGGGCATCCCATCCATGTGCGCTCATGGCCGGGCCGGGGCTCGATGTTTTCGGTCGAAGTGCCGTTGAGCGCCACCGCGCCGAAACCGCAGCCTGCGTTGCAGATGAGCGAGCCGATGCTCGAGCGCCTGCGGGGGGCGCGGATATGGGTGCTGGACAACGACGCGACTATCTGTGCCGGCATGCGCACCTTGCTGGAGGGGTGGGGGTGTCGGGTGGTGACGGCGCTGTCGGAGGAGGACCTGGCGCGGCAAGTGGACAATTTCCACGCCGAGGCCGACCTGCTGATTGCCGATTACCACCTGGACAACGATCGCAACGGTGTCGACGCCGTGGCGCGCATCAATGCCCGGCGCGCGTCACCGCTCCCGGCGATGATGATCACGGCCAACTACAGCAATGAACTCAAGCAGCAGATCCGCGAACTGGGCCACACCCTGATGCACAAGCCGGTGCGGCCGATGAAGCTGAAGACGGCGATGAGTCATCTACTCGGCCGGCCTTGAGAACCCGGCGTTTCTGCCACCGCTATCGCGAGCAAGCTCGCTCCCACAGGGATAGCATCGTACCTGTGGGAGCGAGCTTGCTCGCGATGAGAGCGACGCGGTCTTGACTCACCGCCGCAGATAAGACCCGAAATCAATATCCCCGGCACTCAGGATCGCCTGCACCCGGTTGTGCACGTTGAGCTTGCGCAGGATCGCCGAGACGTGGGCCTTGACCGTGGTCTCGGCGATTTCCAGGGTGTAGGCGATCTGTTTGTTCGATTCGCCCTTGGTCATGCGCTCCAATACCTGCAACTGCTTGCGGGTCAGGGCCTGGAGCAGTTCGGGCGGGAAGCTCGGGGTGTCGTTCATCCGCCGGTGGGTGCTGCTTTTGGCGGTGCGGATGATGTCCGGGGGCAGGTAGACATTGCCATTGAGAATCTGCTGGATGGCATCGGTCATCTGGGCGCGGGGTGAAGACTTGGTGATGAAACCCACCGCGCCGTAGGTGATGGCTTGCAGCACGATCTGTTTGTCCTGTTCGGCGGAGACAATCACCACCGGAATGGTTGGCGCTTCGTTACGCAGGTTGATCAGGCCATTGAGCCCGTGCATGCCGGGCATGTTCAGGTCGAGCAGGATCAGGTCCAGGTCATCGTGTTCCTGGGTCAGTGCCAGGGCGCTGTCCAGGTCGGCGGTTTCCATCACTTCGCTGCCGGCAAAACCGTCGCTGATGACGTTGTGGATGGCTTCGCGAAACAGCGGGTGATCATCGGCAATCAGAATTTTGTACATGGCCTTTCACCTCATTATTTTGATTATGGTGTGGCAACAACACGCACGCGTAAAGCTCAGGGAAAGGGTTCGGGCCTGGCTGGCGAAACCGGCAGATTGGCCGCTTGCCAGGCGTCCAGGCCATCGCGATACCAGTACAGGGTCTTATAGCCCATGGTGGCTGCGCGCTTGACCGCATTCCAGCTCAACCAGCAGTCGGAGCGGCAATAGAAGACCAGCGGTTGCGTCGGGTCGCCGGCGGTCAGCTTTTTCAGGTTGGCGGCGAAATAGTCCTGCCATTGCGGCGTCAGCTCACCGTCACCGGTATTGGCCAGCCAATGGCTGCCGGGCAGGTTTTCATGGGGCTGGTCTTCGATGAATTGCCCTTGCAGCCACTGGCGGCGGTAGACATCGATCAGCAGCGGGCGCGGGGTTTGGCCGAGCAGGGCTTGCAGGGCGTGGGTATCGACGATGGTTGCGCCTTGCAGTTGGTCCGGCGTCGGGCTGCGGTACAGGCCGATGCGATAGCCGTCGCGAGAGAACAGTGCGGTGTCGGCCTGCGCGGTGCTCAGCAGCAGGCCCAGCGACAGGGCGGCGAGAGTAGGGCGCAACAGGCAACGTCGGGCACGCGGCATGGGGTCAGTCCTTATAGTTATGGACCTATTACATGCCAGTTGGGGGATGTTGGGAATGCGACGATAGACAGGGAAACCAGTACTAAAGTAGTAATTTCACCCTGCTTAATGAAGAACCCCTGTGGGAGCGAGCTTGCTCGCGATAGCGTTATGTCAGTCAATTCATTTATTGAATGTGCCGCCGCTATCGCGAGCAAGCTCGCTCCCACAGGGGATGTATTTACCCGGATTTACGCAAGGCCGCATGCTGCGGGTTGAAGGTCAGTACGGCGAGCAATGCGAACAGCAGCGTCAACCCCGCGCACACCGCCAGCGCCAGCGGATTGAGGCGTTCATACAGGGCAAAGCGCACCAGCTCCACCGCATGGGTGAACGGATTTACCGCGCACAGCCAGTACAGCCATTCGCTGGCCTCGCGCATCTTCCACAGCGGATACAGCGCCGATGACAGGAAAAACAGCGGGAAGATCACGAAATTCATCACCCCGGCAAAGTTCTCCAGCTGGCGGATCGCGTTCGACAGCAACAGGCCCAGTGCGCTGAGCATCAACGCCACCAGCAGCAGCGCCGGCAACGCCAGCAACAGGCCCATGGCCGGTGGCCGCACGCCGTAAGCCCAGGCAATCGCCAGGAACGCATACACCTGCAACAGCGAAATCAGTGACGTGGCCACCAGTTTGCTGCACAGCAGGAAGGTTCGGGGCAGAGGGCTGGTCAGCAGCACGCGCATGCTGCCCATCTCGCGGTCGTAGACCATCGACAGAGACCCCTGCATGCCATTGAACAGCAGGATCATGCAGGCCAGGCCGGGAATGATGTAGACCTCGTACGGAATGTAGGTGTCGTAGGGCTCGATGATCGCTATCCCCAGCGCCGCGCGAAAACCGGCGGCAAACACCAGCAACCACAGCAACGGCCGCACCAGGGCGCTGAGAAATCGTGTGCGTTGCAGCACAAAGCGCAGCCACTCGCGCAGCACGATACCGCTGAAACATTGCCAGTAAGCGTTCATTGGGCAGCTCCCGATGTAGTCAGGCGGGTGAAGGCCGAACCGAGGTCACCGCCGTGCTCCAGGCTCAGGGCATCGGCCTGTCCGCTGGCCACCAGCCGGCCTTGATGCAGGATCAGCAAGTCATCGCTGGGTTGCACTTCGTCGAGCAGGTGGGTGGTCCAGAGCACGCTGATGTGCTCCTCGCGACACAGGCTGCGGATGTGCTGGTTGAGCGCCAGGCGACTCGCCGGGTCGAGGCCGACACTGGCTTCATCGAGCAGCAAAAGGCGCGGCTCATGCAACAGGGCGCGGGCAATTTCCACCCGGCGACGATGACCGCCATTGAGCTCACGCACCCGTTCGCGGCGGCGCTCGGTCAGGGCCTGACGGGCCAGTTCGGCGTCGACCCGAAGGTCGGTCTGGCACCGGGACAGGCCATGCAATGCCGCGTGATATCGCAGGTTCTGCTCGACGCTGAGATCCAGGTCCAGGGTGCTTTGCTGGAACACCACGCCCAATTGCCTGAGCGCCGGGCGTGCCGCGCTGCGCAATGAACAGCCACCGACGCGGATCTCGCCGTGCTGCAGATCATAGAGCCGGGTCAGCAGGGCAATCAGGGTCGACTTGCCGGCGCCGTTGGGTCCCAGCAGCGCGGCGAAACGCCCGGGTTCCAGGCTGAAACTCACTTTGCGCAAGGCCTCCCGGGCGCCGTAGGCAAAGCTCAGGTCACTGACTTCAAGGGCGTTCATGGCGTCACCACCACGCCCCAGGGATAGCGCCCGACCTTCACCGATTTGCTGACCTTGAGGCTGTCGACATCGATCACCGAGACATCGCCGCTGACGCCGTTGGTGGCCAGCAACTGTTTCTGATCCGGGGTGAACGCCATCTGCCAGACCCGTCGACCCACCAGCAGATAATCGAGAATCTCGAAGGTCCTGGCATCGATCACCGCCACATGGTTGGCCGGGCCGAGGGCGACGAAGCCGTACTTGCCATCGGCGCTGAGCTTGATGCCGACCGGCTGGACCTTGTCCGGGTGCACGCCCTTGATCTGGAAGTTCAGGGTCTTGAGCACGGTGCGGCTGGCTACATCGAGAATGGTCACGGTGCCGCCGATTTCCGCCGAGGCCCAGAGCCTGGCGCCATCGGGGGAGAACTCGACGAAGCGCGGACGCTGGTCCACCAGAGTGCTGTCGGCCAGGGTCTGGGTGCTGGTGTCGATCCAGTGCAGCATGTTGGTGGTTTCGCTGGTGTTGACCGCCCACTTACCGTCAGGGCTGACGGCCATGCCCTCGGGCTCGACGCCGACATCGATCTGGCCGAGCACCTTGGAGGTCTCGGTGTCGATCACCGTGACCAGCGCATCGTCTTCATTGGAGACGTACAACCAGCGGTTGTTCGGGTGCAGGGCGAATTGCTCCGGGTCTTTACCCGAGGGCAGTTCCTTGATGATCTTGCGTGTGGCCACGTCCATCACCTGGACCCGGTCCGAGTCGCTGGCGCAGATGTACAACAGCTTGTTGTCATGGGACAGCAGCAGGCCCCGGGGGCGCTGGCCGACGGGCAGGGTGTCGGTGACTTGCAGGGTCTGCATGTCGATCAGGCTCAGGCTGTTGTCCTTTTCGTTGGAGACCCAGGCAGTGCTGGCAACGGCATGGCCAGCGGCGAGCAGCAAGGTGCACGAGAGCAGGGTGCGGCGCATGGCGGATTCCTTGTTGTTGTGATGTTCGGATCAGGGAAAGCGGCAGCTGACCTCGGGTTTGTCGTAGCCCAGGCTGTCCATCTCGTTGAACGGGTGCAGAAAGCCGTCCTGGGGCGAGGTGCTGACCAGTGCCCGGGGCTGGACGATAGGAATCGGCTGGCGCAACTGGCCGTTCCACGGCCGGTAGCTGAGCTTGCGGCCCTTGAAACCGTCGAGGGGCAACTGGTCGCTGATTTCCAGCGTGCGGATCGCCATCGGCTCGGCCTGGCGCAATTTGCTCACGGCACTGGCGATGCTGCGCACGGCCATCCAGGCGGCGAAATCGCGGTCATTCATCCAGCGCCCGGTCAGGGCTTCAAAGCGTTTTTGCAGCTGCGCGGCGCCGTAGGTTTCCACGGTCTTGTGCCAGCCCACCGGGGTCAGGCCCTGGGTGCCGGCGACCGGGCGCGGGTACCAGGTCTGGTAGGGCACGTATTCACCGAAGTCGCCGCGTTCATCGGCCACCAGTACCACGTCGTACTCGGCGGTCTGGGTGAACAGCGGCATGTCGGCCTGGGCGCTGCGGCGTTGGTCGTTATCGAAGCTCCAGGTTTTTTCCGCCACCAGTTGCAAGCCGAAACGCTTGGCCCCGCGGCGCAGGGCGGCGGCATAGGCTTGATCGTCGGGCGTCGGGCCGACAATCAGCAGCGCCCGCTGCCATTTGCGCAACACCAGAAACTGCGCCAGCGCATCGGCGAGCATCGCCCGGCTCGGCAAGGTGTGCAGCACGTTCGGCAGGCAAGCGGTGGTGCGCAGGCTGTCATCGGCACTGCCGGCGTTGATCAGCAAACTGTCGGGCAGTGCCGCACTCAATTGGCGCAGGCTGGCCGCGGGGGCATTCACCACAAACAGGCGCAGGCCTTGTTCGTGCTGAGCCTTCGCCGCTTCGAGCAAGGCTTCGGGGCTGTCGACGCTGGCGCTGACCAGGCTGTAGCCGTGGTTGAGAAAACGCCCGGTGCTGTTGCTGTCGGTGATCGCCAGTTCGGCGCCGCGCAGCCCGGCATCGGTGGGTTCGGGAATGACGTTGGACAGCAACGGGCCGGGGTCGGGGCGATAGCCCAGGTAGCCGATCCGCACCTGCAAGGGCGCATCGGCGGCCTGGCTTTGGGTGGCCAGGCCGGCGGCGCAGGCAATCGCCAGCAGGTAGATCAGGGCGTAAGGGGCAAGCTGGCGCATAAGGCTCTCCATGACCGTTAGCGCCAGCATAGGAAGCCTGGGGGGCGGTGAAAATATGCAGAAAGTACCGAAGGGCCAGTACCAAGGTAGTAGCCCGCCACACACGGCGCGGTTCTAGCATGGGTAACCACGGCCACTGATCTGGAGGGGATTGACCATGCGTATCGTCAAAGCACTGCTCCTGCCGTTTCTGCTGATCCTGACCCTGATCGGCGTCGACCGGCTCCAGGGCCCGCGTCCGGTGTCCAACGATCGCCTTACGACCAAGGGAGTAGGTGGCGACCACCAAAGCAGCATGGGGTCTGAGCGCAGGGCTTTCTAAGATGGCTGCCATAGCCTCTGCCAAGAGGTTTTGCGTGCAATCCAGAGGGCATGACAATGACAACAAAACGCAACGCCTTGCTCGTGACCGGTCTATTGGCCAGTTTGATCAGCGCAGGTTCGGTCTGGGCCCACGGCAACGTGGTGCCACAGGCTGTCGCCACCCAGGGCCTGACCCCGATAAAAGATGCCGGTGTGCAGCTCGATGCCGATGGCTGGGCCGCGGTAAACCCGTATCGCACTGCCCCGGAACACGACAAGGCAGTGGAAATCGGCGCTTCGGCCTATACCCAGAACTGCGCGGCCTGTCATGGCCTGGAGGCCAAGTCCGGCGGCATCGCCCCCGACCTGCGCATGCTCGATGTCGGCGAGGCGGGCGATGAATGGTTCGTCGAAAGGGTGCGCCATGGCGCGGTACGCGACGGTCGCGTGTACATGCCGAAGATGGCCGACTACCTGAGCCAGGAAGCCCTGTGGGCGGTGCGCACTTATCTGGACACTGTGCACGTCGAGGAGTGACCCATGCGCCTGTTCGCGGTGTTGATCAGCGCTCTGTGGCTGTGCTGCCAGGCGGCGCAGGCGCAGGTTCGCAACTACGACGAAATGATCGCCGCCGGGGAGCTGAAGGTTGCGGTCTACAAGGACTTCGCCCCCTACAGCTTTGAACGTGCCGGCAAACCCCAGGGTGTCGATGTCGAGCTGGCCGAAGCCCTGGCCAAGGCGCTCGGCGTGCGCCTGACGCTGATCTGGGCGCCGGCCGGGGAAAAGCTCGATGACGACCTGCGCGATTACATCTGGCGTGCCAGTGCCTTGCACAACCAGCAACTGGCCGACCTGATGATGCGCGTGCCCTACGACCACGACTACGCGCAGAGGCGCAACGAAGTCGGTGAGCTGGTCAACGGCCATGTGGTGATGTTCGGTCCGTACCAGAACGAACAATGGCAGGTGGCCTATGACCGCCGAAGGCTGGACAAGGTCGCCAGCGTCGCGGTGTTCGAGCAGCACCCGATTGGTGTCGAAGTCGACAGCGTGCCGTCGTTCTACCTGACTTCGGTGTTCAACGGCATGCTCGCCGGCAAGACCCATCACTACCCCGGCGTGCCCCAGGCGTTTGCCGCGATGAAGGCCGGTGAGGTCGACGCGGTGATGGCCATGCGCGGCGAAATCGACTGGCAAGTGCACGAAACGGCCGACCCGCAGCTGGCGCTGGCAGAAAATGCCTACCCGAACATGGGCAAGCAGCTCTGGGAAATCGGCATGGCGGTGCACGAAAGCAACCGGCAACTGGCCTATGCCGTGGAAGAGGCGCTCGAAGGCCTGATCCGCGAGGGTTCGGTGAAGACCATCTACGGCCGTTACGGCCTGCAATACGACGTGCCCGAGATGTATCAATAAGGAGCAGGCGATGAAATGGCGAGGGAGTTGTCTGTTGGCCTGCTGGTTGAGCCTGACGGCGCAGGCTGGCGCTATCGATCCTGGCAAAGACCCGGTGCCATCGGTGATGTGGGCTTTCTATCACCAGCAGTTTCTGGGCAATGCGCCGTTCGTTTTCGATGAACGGGTCAAGCTGCTGGCGCCGCCGTTTGCCGAAGACGCCCGGCAGGTGCCGCTGGAAATCGACGCCCGGGCGTTCAAGGGCGAGGTGGTGAGAATCCTCGCCTGGGCAGAACTGAATCCGTTGCCGAAAATCGTCGACTTCCAGCCGCTGGATTCGGTTTTGCCCTGGCTGTCGTTGCGCATTCGCATCGAACAGGCCACGCCCCTGCGCGCGGCGGTGTTGACCCGCGACGGGCTGTGGCATGTCGGCTCGACCCTGATTGACGCCGCAGGTGGCGGTTGCACCGCGCCGAGCCTGGTGCGCACCCAGCCGGGCTGGGAGGAACACATCGGCGAAGTGCTCGGCGGGCGCTATCCCCGGGACGGATTCAGCCGTTTGCGTATGCAGGTGGCCCATCCCATGGACAACGGCATGGTCAGCGGCATTCCGGAATTCTTCATCAACCATGCCGAGCTGCGTGACCACAACCAACACGTGCTGGCCCGGCTGGAGCTGTTCCCCGCGGTCAGCGAAAACCCCAACCTGGCCTTTGACATCGAGGGGGCAGGGCAAACACGTCTGTTACTGCGGGACAACAGTGGCAATGAGTTCGATGCGTCGATCCCCTGACCCCAAGGAGCGTGGCATGCGCTGGATCCTGTTGATGGTGTTAAGCGTCAGTCTGCCGGCCCTGGCCGATCTCGACTACTCACTCAAGCCCCGGCAGATCGCCCGGGACACCTGGCTGCTGGAAGGCAGTACCGATAATTTCGCCAAGGCCAACGGCGGCAACATCGTCAACACGGCGTTTATCGTCACTGAACGCGGTGTGGTGGTGATCGACACCGGGCCGTCCCGGCGTTACGGCGAAGCGATGCGCAAGGCCATTGCCGCCACCACCGACAAGCCGGTGATCGAGGTCTTGCTGACCCATCACCACCCGGACCATGTGCTGGGCAATCAAGCCTTCACCGACGTGCCGATCGGCGCCCTGGCCGGCACCACCGAACTGTTGCACCGGCAAGGCGATGCCATGGCCGAGAATATGTACCGGATGGTCGGCGACTGGATGCGTGGCACCGAAGTGTTGCTGCCGACGCAGACGCTGACACCCGGCGTGAAAAGTTTTGGGAATCACGATCTGCGTCTGCTGAGCCTGGGTGGGCATACGGGCGCGGATCTGGCTATTCTCGACCAGCAAACCGGCGTGCTGTATGCCGGGGACCTGGTGTTTTATCAGCGGGCGCTGACCACGCCCAACAGTCCGGGGCTGTCAGTGTGGCTGGCGGACATCGCGACCCTGCAAGGCTTGCCCTGGACGCAGGTCGTGCCGGGCCATGGGCCGGTGGCCAGTGATCGACAACCCTTCGAGCAGATGCGCGATTACCTGAGCTGGCTCGATCAGCTCATGCGCGACGGCGCGGCCAATGGCAGTGATATGGCCGAGATGATCCGCAGCCCCATCCCCGAACGCTTCGCCGGGATCAGCCTGAGCCGTTATGAACTGATCCGCAGCGTCAGTCATCTGTACCCGCGCTACGAGCGCGAGCGGATGACGCGGGTGGATTCTGCCAGCAAGTAGCCGACCACAGATCCCCTGTAGGAGCGAGCCTGCTCGCGATGGACGTTAACGATAACGCTGGCAGCCTGACACCCAGCGGTGTCCTTGAGTCCATCGCGAGCAGGCTCGCTCCTACAGGGGCCGGTGCTGTTAAAAAAATCTTGTGTCCATCTCCTCCCACCCTGTACCAAGGAACTAGCAATCTCCTCATTGCGGGCAATTGTTGTCAGGGCGGCGGCGCCCAAGAATCTGCACCAGACCGGAAAATTTCCGGACATAACAAAAATCCGCAGAGGAAGCCGTCATGACTCAACCCGCACGTCGCCAGCCCTTCGTCCTGAGCTTGCTGCTCAGTGCCATGCTGTTGTCCGGCCAGGCATTGGCCGGGGTTTCCGACCAGGACATTCTCCAGGACCCGAAGAACCCGGAACAGGTCGTGACCAACGGCCTCGGCGTTCAAGGGCAGCGCTACAGCCCGCTGGATATTCTCAACGTCGACAACGTCAAGGAGCTGCGCCCGGCCTGGGCGTTTTCCTTCGGCGGTGAAAAACAGCGTGGCCAGCAAGCGCAGCCGATGGTCAAGGACGGCGTGATGTACATGACCGGTTCCTACTCCCGGGTCTTCGCCGTGGATGCGCGCACCGGCAAGAAACTGTGGCAATACGATGCGCGTCTGCCCGATGACATCCGCCCTTGCTGCGACGTGATCAACCGTGGCGTCGCGCTGTATGGCGACCTGGTGATCTTCGGCACCCTCGACGCCAAGCTTGTGGCGCTGAACAAGGACACCGGCAAGGTGGTGTGGAGCAAGAAAGTCGCCGATCACAAGGAAGGCTACTCGATCAGCGCCGCGCCGCTGGTGATCAACGGCAAGCTGATTACCGGCGTGGCCGGTGGCGAGTTCGGCGTGGTGGGCAAGATCGAGGCCTACGACCCGAAAAACGGTGATCTGCTGTGGACCCGGCCGACGGTCGAAGGCCATATGGGCTACGTCTACAAGGACGGCAAAGCCGTGGAGAACGGCATCTCCGGTGGCGAGGCGGGCAAGACCTGGCCGGGCGATCTGTGGAAAACCGGCGGTGCGGCCCCTTGGCTTGGCGGTTATTACGATCCGGAAACCAACCTGCTGCTGTTCGGTACCGGCAACCCGGCGCCGTGGAACTCGCACCTGCGCCCTGGCGACAACCTCTACTCCTCATCGCGCCTGGCGCTCAACCCGGACGACGGCACCATCAAGTGGCACTTCCAGAGCACGCCTCACGACGGTTGGGACTACGACGGCGTGAACGAGTTGGTGTCGTTCAACTACAACGAAGGCGGCAAGGAGATCAAGGCAGCGGCCACGGCCGACCGTAACGGTTTTTTCTACGTGCTGGATCGTACCAACGGCAAATTCATCCGTGGCTTCCCGTTCGTGGACAAGATCACCTGGGCCACTGGCCTGGATAAGGACGGCCGGCCGATCTACAACGAAGCCAGCCGTCCCGGCGCCCCGGGTTCGGAAGCCAAGGGCAGCTCGGTGTTCGTGGCACCGGCGTTCCTCGGTGCGAAAAACTGGATGCCGATGGCCTACAACCGGGACACCGGGCTGTTCTATGTGCCGTCCAATGAATGGGGTATGGACATCTGGAACGAAGGCATCGCCTACAAGAAAGGCGCGGCGTTCCTCGGTGCCGGCTTCACCATCAAGCCGTTGAACGAAGACTACATCGGCGTGCTGCGGGCCATCGATCCGAAAACCGGCAAGGAAGTCTGGCGTCACAAGAATTACGCGCCGCTGTGGGGCGGGGTGCTGACCACCAAGGGCAACCTGGTGTTCACCGGCACGCCTGAAGGTTTCCTGCAGGCGTTCAACGCCAAGACCGGCGAAAAGGTCTGGGAATTCCAGACCGGCTCCGGCGTGCTCGGCTCGCCCATCACCTGGGAAATGGACGGCGAACAGTATGTCTCGGTGCTCTCCGGCTGGGGCGGCGCGGTACCGCTGTGGGGCGGCGAAGTGGCCAAGCGGGTGAAGGACTTCAACCAGGGTGGCATGCTCTGGACGTTCAAGCTGCCCAAGGACCTTGTGGCCAAGCACTGATCCCTTGTGGGAGCGAGCTTGCTCGCGATGGTCGTCAACGATAACGCTGGAAACCTGAAACCCCGCGGCGTTCTCGGGTTCATCGCGAGCAGGCTCGCTCCTACAGTGATCTGTGTGAAACCTACGACCAAATAACGAGAGCCCCTCCTGCCAACGACGCATTCGTCTGGTACGCGGGGCTCTTTAGTATCGGCTCATCGCCTGTCAGTACGACAGGCATCGACCCAGACAGAGGCCCACCATGATCTACGCACAACCCGGAACCCCAGGCGCCGTCATTACCTTCAAGCCGCGCTACGGCAACTTCATCGGTGGCGAGTTCGTTGCCCCGATCAATGGCGAGTACTTCACCAACACCTCGCCGGTCAACGGTGAAGTGATCGCCGAATTCCCGCGCTCCAGCGCCGCCGACATCGACAAGGCCCTCGACGCCGCCCATGCCGCTGCCGACGCCTGGGGCAAGACCTCGGCCCAGGACCGCTCCCTGGTGCTGCTGAAGATCGCCGACCGCATCGAGCAGAACCTTGAGGTCCTGGCCGTCACCGAAACCTGGGACAACGGCAAGGCCGTGCGCGAAACCCTGAACGCCGACGTACCGCTGGCGGCCGACCACTTCCGTTACTTCGCCGGCTGCATTCGTGCCCAGGAAGGCGGGGCTGCCGAGATCAACGAGCTGACCACGGCCTATCACTTCCATGAGCCCCTGGGCGTGGTCGGGCAGATCATTCCGTGGAATTTCCCGCTGCTGATGGCCGCCTGGAAACTCGCCCCGGCGCTCGCCGCCGGCAACTGCATAGTGCTCAAGCCTGCCGAGCAAACGCCGCTGTCGATCATGGTGTTCGCCGAGCTGATCGCTGACCTGCTGCCAGCGGGCGTGCTGAACATCGTCCAGGGCTTCGGTCGCGAAGCCGGCGAGGCCCTGGCCACCAGCAAGCGCATCGCCAAGATCGCCTTCACCGGTTCGACCCCGGTGGGCGCGCACATCATGCATTGCGCCGCCGAGAACATCATCCCGAGCACCGTTGAACTGGGCGGCAAGTCGCCGAACATCTTCTTCGAGGACATCATGAACGCGGAACCGGCGTTCATCGAAAAAGCCGCCGAAGGCCTGGTGCTGGCGTTCTTCAACCAGGGCGAAGTCTGCACCTGCCCGTCCCGGGCGCTGGTGCAGGAGTCGATCTACGAGCCGTTCATGGCCGAGGTGATGAAGAAGATCGCCAGGATCAAGCGCGGCAACCCGCTGGACACCGAGACCATGGTCGGCGCCCAGGCGTCCGAGCAGCAATACGACAAGATCCTCTCGTACCTGACCATTGCCCAGGAGGAGGGCGCCGAGCTGCTCACCGGCGGCGCGGCCGAGCGTCTGGAGGGCGACCTGTCCAGCGGTTACTACATCCAGCCGACCCTGCTCAAGGGCCACAACAAGATGCGCGTGTTCCAGGAAGAAATCTTCGGCCCGGTGGTGGGTGTCACCACCTTCAAGGACGAAGCCGAAGCCCTGGCGATTGCCAACGACAGCGAGTTCGGCCTCGGCGCCGGCCTGTGGACCCGCGACATCAACCGCGCCTACCGCATGGGCCGGGCGATCAAGGCCGGACGGGTGTGGACCAACTGCTACCACCTGTACCCCGCGCACGCCGCGTTCGGCGGGTACAAGAAGTCCGGCGTCGGCCGGGAAAACCACAAGATGATGCTCGACCACTATCAGCAGACCAAAAACCTGCTGGTGAGCTACGACATCAATCCGCTGGGGTTCTTCTGATCACTCAAGAACACTGAAAAACCTGTGGGAGCGAGCCTGCTCGCGAAGAGGTCAGCACATTCGCCGTTGATGTCGACTGTCAGACCGCTTTCGCGAGCAGGCTCGCTCCCACATGGGGATGTGGGGTTCTGGAAATTTGCTCGGCACCCCCTACCAAATCACCCCGCCACCTCCTTCGAAAGTAGCATTCGGGCACTCAACGCCCCGTGCATTAATGGCTCTACCGGAATCACCCGGCACAAGAAGAGGAATGACCCATGTGGACTAAACCCGCGTTTACCGATCTGCGCATTGGCTTCGAAGTGACGATGTATTTCGCCAACCGTTGATTGATCACCCGGCCAGCCGATGCGTTGGCCGGGCCTGCCTTCCGGAGCATCTGCCATGCACATCCGCGTTCTCGGTTCCGCCGCTGGCGGTGGTTTTCCGCAATGGAACTGCAACTGCCGCCAGTGCGCCGGTGTGCGCAATGGCAGCCTGCGGGCCCAGCGCCGTACGCAGTCGTCGATTGCCCTGAGTGACGACGGTGTGGAGTGGGTGCTGTGCAACGCGTCACCGGACATTCGCGCGCAACTCGAAAGTTTTGCGCCTCTGCAACCGGCGCGGCGCCTGCGTGACAGCGCCATCGCCGGCATCGTGCTGCTGGACAGCCAGATCGACCATTGCACCGGTTTGCTCAGCTTGCGCGAAGGCTGCCCCCATGACGTCTGGTGCACCGAGCGTGTGCATCAGGACCTGAGCAGCGGTTTCCCGTTGTTCAACATGCTCGGACACTGGAACGGCGGACTGCAATGGCAACCGGTCGGCCTCGATCGCCAGCCGTTCGGCATAGCGGCCTGCGGGCATTTGCAATTTCGCGCGATTCCCCTGGTGAGTAACGCGCCGCCGTATTCGCCCAATCGCGGCAACCCGCAACCAGGCGACACCATTGGCCTGTTCATCGAAGACCTGCGCAACGGCGCCTCGCTGTTCTATGCCCCGGGCCTTGGCCGAATCGACGATGAAGTGCTGGGCTGGATGCAGCGTGCCGATTGCCTGCTGCTGGACGGCACCCTGTGGCGCGATGACGAGATGCGTATCTGCGAAGTCGGCCAGAGCCTGGGCAGCGAAATGGGGCACCTCCCACAAAGCGGCCCCGGCGGGATGCTTGAAGTGCTGGAGGGTTTCAACTGCCAGCGCAAGGTGCTGATCCACATCAACAACACCAATCCCATTCTCGATGAAGACTCGGCCGAGCGGGCTTTGCTGGAGCGGCGGGGGATTGAAGTGGCTTATGACGGCATGAGTATTGAGCTGTAGCGAAGGACGCCTTCGCGGGCAAGCCCGCTCCCACAGGTTTTGTGGACACTGCCGAACCCTGTGGGAGCGGGCTTGCCCGCGAAGAGGCCGGAACAGACACCGAAGATTCCCCGGAGACCCGCAATGACCGACACTCCCATGTCCCCCACAGAATTCGAAGCCGCCCTGCGCGCCAAGGGCGCCTACTACCACATCCACCATCCTTTCCATCAAGCCATGTACGCCGGCCGCGCCAGCCGCGAGCAGATCCAGGGCTGGGTCGCCAATCGCTTCTACTATCAGATCAACATTCCCCTGAAGGACGCCGCGATTCTCGCCAACTGCCCGGACCGCGACGTGCGCCGGGAGTGGCTGCAACGGATTCTCGACCACGACGGCGTCCCCGGCAGCGAGGGCGGAATCGAAGCCTGGCTGCGCCTGGGCGAAGCCGTGGGTCTGGATCGTGAGCAGATCCTCTCCCAGGAGCTGGTGCTGCCCGGCGTGCGTTTCGCGGTGGACGCCTACGTCAATTTCGCCCGTCGCGCCTGCTGGCAGGAAGCGGCCAGCAGCTCGCTGACCGAACTCTTTGCCCCACAGATCCATCAGTCGCGACTCGATGCCTGGCCGACCCATTACCCGTGGATCGACGTCGCCGGCTACGACTATTTCCGCACGCGCCTGAGTCAGGCACGGCGCGATGTCGAGCATGGGTTGCGCATCACCCTGGCGCACTACGTGACGGCCGAGGGGCAACAACGCATGCTGCAGATCCTGCAATTCAAGCTCGACGTGCTGTGGAGCATGCTCGATGCCATGAGCATGGCCTACGAACTTGCGCGCCCGCCGTATCACACGGTTACCGGCGACAACGTCTGGCATCGGGGGATCGCCCTGTGAGCCTGATCGATCGCCAACAGTCACCGGCCTTGCGTCGCGGTTTTCGTCTGCAATGGGAGCCCCGTCAGGACTGCCATGTGCTGCTGTACCCCGAAGGCATGATCAAGCTCAACGCCAGTGCCGGGCAGATTCTCGATCTGGTGGATGGCCAGCGCAGCGTGGCGGCGATCATTGAGCGATTGAGCGCGAATTTCCCCGGCGTACCCGGGATCGACGAAGACGTGCTGGCGTTTCTGGAGGTAGCCCATGCGCAATTCTGGATCGAGTGAGACGCTGCCCGGACCGCCGTTGTGGCTGCTCGCCGAGCTGACTTACCGCTGTCCGTTGCAGTGCCCCTATTGCTCCAATCCGTTGGACTTTGCCCGGCACGGCGAGGAACTGAGCACGCAAGAATGGATTCGCGTATTTCGCGAGGCGCGGGACATGGGCGCCGCGCAATTGGGCTTTTCCGGTGGTGAGCCGCTGGTGCGCCAGGACCTCGCCGAACTGATCAAGGCCGCCCGGGACATGGGCTATTACACCAATCTGATCACCTCCGGCATCGGCCTGACTGAGCAGAAGGTGCGCGACTTCAAGGTGGCCGGGCTGGATCATATCCAGATCAGCTTCCAGGCCGCCGACGAAGCGGTGAACAACATGCTCGCCGGTTCGCGCAAGGCCTTTGCCCAGAAACTCGCCATGGCCCGTGCGGTGAAAGCCCAGGGCTATCCGATGGTGCTGAACTTCGTCACCCATCGGCACAACATCGACCGGATCGCGCAGATCATCGAGCTGTGCCTGGAGCTGGAGGCGGACTTTGTCGAATTGGCCACCTGCCAGTTCTACGGCTGGGCTGAACTCAACCGCGTCGGCCTGCTGCCCACCCGCGAGCAATTGCAGCGCGCCGAGCGCATCACTAACCAATACCGCGAACGCCTTGAAGCCCAGGGCCACCCGTGCAAGCTGATCTTCGTCACCCCGGACTACTACGAGGAACGTCCCAAGACCTGCATGAACGGCTGGGCCAACCTGTTTCTCGACATCACCCCCGACGGCACCGCCTTGCCTTGCCACAGCGCCCGACAGTTGCCGGTAGCGTTTCCCAACGTGCGCGAACACAGCCTCTCGCACATCTGGAACGATTCATTCGGCTTCAATCGTTTTCGCGGCGACGACTGGATGAAAGAGCCGTGCCGTTCCTGCGACGAAAAGCACAAGGACCTGGGAGGGTGCCGCTGCCAGGCCTTCATGTTGACCGGTGATGCCGCCAATGCCGACCCGGTGTGCAGCAAGTCGCCCCATCACGGGGTGATCCTCAAGGCCCGCGAGGAAGCCGAGGCGCCGGGGTTGGGGATCGAACACCTGACGCTGCGCAACGCGAAGGCTTCGCAGCTGATCTACCGCGGCTAACCCGAACGACACAACCCCCTGTAGGAGCGAGCTTGCTCGCGATGGAGTGTCAGAAAAATGGGTGTCGACTGACACACCATCGCGAGCAAGCTCGCTCCTACAGGGGGGCTGTGGTGAATCCAGCCATTGGTCTGATTGCATTCACGGCAGGATGGTTTAGTGTGGTTTCTACCTTCCAAAACAATAAAAACAGGCTTTCCAATGAGCCAGAGTCTCAACCAGTTGCGCAAGTTCGTTTCCCCCGAAATCATCTTCGGTGCCGGTAGCCGGCACAGTGTCGGCAATTACGCCAAGACCTTTGGCGCACGCAAGGTCCTGGTGGTCAGTGACCCCGGCGTGATCGCCGCCGGTTGGGTCGCCGATGTCGAGGCCAGCCTGCAGGCGCTGGGCATCGAGTACTGCCTGTACAGCGATGTCTCGCCCAACCCTCGGGTTGAAGAGGTGATGCTCGGTGCCGAAATGTACCGGGAAAACCACTGCGACGTGATCGTCGCAGTGGGCGGCGGCAGCCCGATGGACTGCGGCAAAGGCATCGGCATTGTCGTCGCCCATGGCCGCAGCATTCTCGATTTCGAGGGCGTTGATACCATCCGCGTGCCCAGCCCGCCGCTGATCCTGATTCCGACCACCGCCGGCACCTCGGCCGATGTCTCGCAATTCGTGATCATTTCCAATCAGCAGGAGCGCATGAAGTTCTCCATCGTCAGCAAGGCCGTGGTGCCGGATGTTTCGCTGATCGACCCGGAAACCACCCTGAGCATGGATCCGTTCCTGTCGGCCTGCACCGGCATCGACGCCTTGGTGCATGCCATCGAAGCCTTCGTGTCCACCGGCCACGGGCCGTTGACCGATCCTCATGCGCTGGAGGCGATGCGCCTGATCAATGGCAACCTGGTGCAGATGATCGCCAACCCGAGCGACATTGCCCTGCGCGAGAAGATCATGCTCGGCAGCATGCAGGCCGGGCTGGCGTTCTCCAACGCCATCCTGGGCGCGGTGCATGCCATGTCCCACAGCCTCGGCGGTTTTCTCGACCTGCCCCACGGCCTGTGCAACGCGGTGCTGGTCGAGCATGTGGTGGCCTTCAATTACAACTCGGCACCAGAGCGTTTCAAGGTGATCGCCGAGACGTTCGGTATCGACTGCCGGGGTCTGAATCACCGGCAGATCTGCGGGCGCCTGGTCGAACACCTGATCGCCCTCAAGCACGCCATCGGCTTTCACGAAACCCTCGGTTTGCATGGCGTCAGGACCTCGGACATTCCGTTCCTGTCGCAACATGCGATGCACGATCCGTGCATCCTGACCAACCCGCGCGAATCCAGCCAGCGTGATGTCGAGGTCGTCTATGGCGAAGCCCTCTGACGAGCAACAACGGGCCCTGACCGGGCTGCTGGGGCTGGGCAGCCATTCTGCGCGCAAGAGTCATTACCCGGAACTGGCCGCGCGCCTGGATGATCTGGAAGCCGAGCGCAACCGCTACAAGTGGCTGTTCGAAAACGCGGTGCACGGGATCTTCCAGGCCAGCCTGCACGATGGCATGCGCGCCGCCAACCCGGCGCTGGCACACATGCTCGGCTACCAGGACCCGCAGGAGGTGCTGTTCTCCCTGACCGACCTGGGCAGCACCCTGTTCGTCGACGGCGCGCAGGAACTGGAAGCCATCGGCGAAATCCTCAGGCACCAGCGCAGCCTGCACGGCTATGAAACCCGCTTGCGGCGCAAGGATGGCAGTCACCTGGATGTGTTGATGAACCTGCTGCTCAAGCCCGGCCAGGAAGGCCTGGTGGAAGGGTTCGTCTCCGATATCACCGAGCGCAAGCTGGCCCAGCGACGCCTGCAGCAACTCAATGACGAACTGGAGCAGCGCGTCGTCGCGCGCACCGATGAATTGCTCGAAGCCAACCGTAACCTTCAGCAGCAGATCACCCAGCGTAAACAGATTGCCAAGGCCTTGCGCGATGCCCGCGATGCCGCCGAGGCCGCCAACCACAGCAAGGACAAATACCTCGCCGCCGCCAGCCACGACCTGCTGCAACCGCTGAACGCCGCGCGGTTGCTGATTTCGACCTTGCGCGAACGCAAGTTGCCGCAAGCTGAGCAGGTGCTGGTGGAACGCACTCACCAGGCCCTGGAAGGCGCCGAAGACCTGCTGACGGATCTGCTGGACATTTCCCGGCTCGATCAGGCCGCGGTCAAGCCGGACGTTGCGTTGTACCGCCTCGACGAACTGCTGGGGCCTCTGGTGTCGGAGTTCCAGTCCGTCGCCCAGGCGGCCGGTTTGAACCTGCGGGTGCACATGGCCGATTACGCCATCAGCACCGACTTGCGCCTGATGACGCGGATCCTGCGCAACTTCCTCAGCAATGCCTGCCGCTACACCGATGAAGGCAGCATCCTGCTGGCGGCAAGGCGTCGGGGCGAGATGTTGCGCCTGGAGGTCTGGGACACCGGGCGTGGCATCGCCGCCGACCGGCTCGATTCGATCTTCCTCGAGTTCAACCAACTGGACGTCGGCCGCGCCGCCGACCGCAAGGGCGTGGGCCTGGGGTTGGCGATTGTCGAGCGCATCGCCAAGATCCTTGGCTACAGGATTGGCGTTCACTCGTTGCCGGGGCGGGGTTCGATGTTCAGCATCGAGGTGCCGTTATCCGACGAGGTTCCATTGCCCGTGAGCCAGGCGGTGCCACAGCCGGGCACCGGCAACCCGTTGCCGGGACGCCGTTTACTGGTGATCGACAACGAAGTGAGCATTCTCCAAAGCATGGGCGCGTTGCTCGGGCAGTGGGGCTGCGACGTTCTGGTCGCCACCGATGAAGCGGCTGCGCTGGAGGCATTAGGCGGGCAGGCGCCGGAGCTGATTCTCGCGGACTACCACCTCGATCACGGGGTGGTCGGCTGTGATGTGGTGCGACATTTGCGTGAGCATTTCCACCAGGACATTCCTGCGGTGATCATTACTGCCGACCGCACCGACCATTGTCGGCGTGCGTTGCAGCGGCTCAACGCCCCCTTGCTGAACAAACCGGTGAAGCCTGGCAAGTTGCGAGCGGTGTTGAGTCAACTGTTGGGGGCGTCTGCCTGAAACGGCCGATACTGCAGGGTCAAGCCCAGTTCGATGGCTTGACCTTGTTCCAGCAAACGCAACCCCGGCCGACCGGGCAAGTGGTGCGCGTTGACCGGGTGGCTCACCGGTTCGATGCAGAAAAATTCCAGGCCCACGGGGCAGTAGAGCAGGTAGTAATCGCTGCCGGTGGCTTGACAGTCCAGTTCGTATCCGAGGTCGGGCTGGCGGATCAGGCAGTGGCCGTTCCATTCGCAGAAGCCGTTGTCCACGAGCGATTCGGGCAATGGCTTCAGTTGCTGAAAATCCCACTCGACTGGCAATGGGCTGAGTTGCGTCGGTAGTTTTTTCTCGTTGCACAACCATACCTCGCGAGCCGCGGCCTGCAGTCGGGTGTTGGCGGTGCGCGGCAGATACGGATGCAGACCCAGACCATGCCAGGCGGCAGGTTCAGCCAGATGGGTGACGCTCAGTTCGATGCTGAGTTTGCCCTGGCTCAGATGGAAACGCTGGCGGGCGCGATAAGCGAAGGGGGTTGTGCTGTCGAGTTGCAGGACCACTTCATTTTCCGACCGGGAAACCACATCCCACGCCTGCTGCCAGGCGCTGCCATGGATCGGCAGGGGATCGGTGAGGCTGTTGGGCGCCAGTGCCAGCCAGCCATCGGGGCAATCGAAACCGCCTTCGGCAATGCGGTTGGACCAGGGGATCAAGGGAAAGCAGCCGAGCTTGCCGGGCAGGCCGGTGTTCAGGGCGTGCTCATCGGCGTGGCGCAGCAAGGGCTGTCCGCTGCTGCGCACGGTCCAGTTGACGATGCTGGCGCCGAGTTCGGGGGCGAGTGTCAGCTGAGTGTATTCGTCTTCGAGCTCGAGAAGTGCGGGCGTCATGGTCATCACTGATCCTGAAATCGCGGTTCCGGCAATCCCTTCACGCCAGGATCGAGCGCGAACACGCCCCCGGCCAGTGACTGCGGGTCATGGTCGTCGCCGGGGCGGATTGAGGTCACGAACAGCGTGTCCAGTCGAGGGCCACCGAAGGCGCACATGGTGGGTTTTTTCACCGGTACGGCCAGGGAACGGTCAAGTCGGCCATCGGGGGTAAAACGGTGGATCAAGCCGGCGTCGTTGGCGCAAATCCAGTAGCAGCCATCGGCGTCCACCGCTGCACCGTCGGGTCGGCCTTCGTGCCGGTTCATGTCAACGAACACGCGGCGGTTGGAAGGGGTGCCGGTTTCGGTGTCGTAGTCGAAGGCCCAGATCTGCTGGATCTGCGGATGGGAGTCGGACAGGTACATCGTGCGCCCGTCCGGGCTGAAGCCCAGGCCGTTGGGCACGATGAACCCGCTCAGCCTGGAATCGAGCGGCCCGCGTTGCCCGGCGCTGTAGCGGTACAACCTTCCGGCGGCGTTGGCGCCCATGTTCAGCACCATGCTGCCGGCCCAGAAGCGGCCCTGACGATCGCAGCGGCCGTCGTTCAGGCGCATGTCGGCGCGGGCATGGTCGACGTGGGCCAAGGGTTCACTGTCGAGGCTGCCGTCGTTGCGCGGATGCACACGGAAGAACCCGCTTTCCATGCCGGTGACCCAGCCGCCGTC
Source organism: Pseudomonas sp. QLc11A (assembly GCF_052112305.1). NCBI lineage: Bacteria > Pseudomonadati > Pseudomonadota > Gammaproteobacteria > Pseudomonadales > Pseudomonadaceae > Pseudomonas > Pseudomonas sp. QLc11A. Next base: position 84,191 of record NZ_JAVAJJ010000021.1, on the reverse strand, counting down.
GGCATGAGGCGCGATGCAAGCGAGCATCTGCGGGGTTTTCCAGGTAGTCACCTGCCCGGTGTCGGCACTCCAGCGCTGTAAACCGCCGGCGGGAATATCGACCCAGTACAGAGCGCTTTCCTCAGGCACCCAGACCGGGCTTTCACCGACTGCGTTACGGGCGTCGACAATCAATTCAGCTTGCATGGCAACTCATTCCCTTGGTTTTTGTTGTGGGGATCAAGCGGGGCGCGAAGGTTCAGTCACCGAACGGGCCGGCTACGCAAAAGGCGCCGCCCTGGTACAGCCGCGCCGGGTCATCGGCGGCAGGCATCGGCTGGGCTTCGATTTTTTCGCGGAACTGTTCGGAGCTGTCCTGCGCGACAAAACCCAGGGCCGTAGCGTAGCGGTTGTCCCACCAGACGTCCTTGTTGTCGGACACGCCGTAGACCACGGTGTGGCCGACGTTCGGGGTGTACAAGGCACGTTCGAGCAGTTGCGTCAGGTCGCCGAAACTCAGCCAGGTGCTCATCATCCGCCGGTTGTGCGGCTCGGGGAATGAGGAGCCGATGCGCACGCTGACGGTCTCGATGCCATAGCGGTCGAAGTAGAACGTGGCCATGTCCTCGCCATAGGACTTGGACAGGCCGTAGTAGCTGTCGGGGCGGCGAGGGGAGTGGGCGTCGATGACTTCGTCCTGCCGGTAGAAGCCGATCACATGGTTGGAACTGGCGAAGATCACCCGCTTCACCCCATGGCGGCGCGCGGCTTCGTAGATGTGGAACACGCCACAGATGTTGGCGCCGAGGATCTGTTCGAACGAGTGCTCGGTCGACACGCCGCCGAAGTGCAGGATCGCGTCCACGCCTTCGACCAGTTGATGCACCGCTTGCTTGTCGGCGAGGTCGCACGGCATCACTTCTTCGCGATCATCGATGGCGGGCGCGATGTCGGCGATGTCCGACAGGCGAATGACATTGGCGTAAGGGCGCAGGCTTTCGCGCAGGACTTTGCCGAGGCCACCGGCGGCGCCGGTCAGCAGAAGGCGGTTGAAAGGGGGGCGGGCGGTTGCTGTGGTGGTCATGGGAATCCTGGGTGCGCGGTTGTTGTTTTTGATTTGTTGTAGGTTGTCGTATGACTTGGTTGAAGTATCGTTAGGGTTTCCGCTGCTTGTCAACGCGGCATGGGTGGAAATTGACGGAGGGTCGTCCTGTCCTGTCCTGTCCTGTAGGAGCGAGCCTGCTCGCGATGAACCCGAGAACGCCACGGGGTATCAGGTTTCCAGCGTTATCGTTGACGACCATCGCGAGCAAGCTCGCTCCTACAGAGGGCGATTTGATCCCGAGAGTTACAACAACGAAATCGGATAGCTGATGAAAATGCGGTTTTCATCGAATTCGTTGGTGCTGAAACTCTTGCGGATACTCGCGTTACGCCATTTCACGTTGAGGTTTTTCAGCGCACCGCTCTGCACCGTGTAGGCCAGTTCGGATTCGCGGCCCCATTCCTTGCCGTCGGTGATGGCGCCGGTGTGCACGTTGTCACCGCTGATGTAGCGGTTCATCAGGGTCAGGCCGGGAATGCCGAGGGCGACGAAGTTGTAGTCGTGGCGTACCTGCCAGGATTTCTCCCGGGCGTTGTCATAGCTGGAGTTGTAGCTGTCGTTGGCCAGGGTGCCGCCGCTGGTGCCATTGACCCGCATCCACACGTCGTCGCCGGTGAGCTTTTGCAGGCCGACATAGAAGGTGTTGCCGCCATATTTGGCCGAGAGCAGGGCAAACGCGGTCTTGTTGTCGAGGTCACCGGCCTTGGCGCTGCCGTCTTCCTTGCCGATGAAGTAGCCCAGGTTGGCCCCCAGGGTCCAGTCGCCGACGGGCTGGCTGTGGGTCAGGTTGAAGTATTGCTGCTGGTAGATGTCGCTCAGTTCCGAGTACCAGACGCCGACCTGCGTGCGCTTTTCATTGAACGCGTATTCACCGCCGCCGAAGTTGAAACGGTCGGAGGTGAACGCGGTTTTTCCGTTCATGAACATGTCTTCCATGCTCGCGTCATTGCGCGGGCTGTTTTTCTGGAATTGACCGCCATACAGCGTCAGGCCGCTGATTTCGGTGGACGTCACCTGGGCGCCCTGGAAGGTTTGCGGCAGTGAGCGGCCATCGTCGGAGCGCAGGATCGGCAGCACCGGCATCCATTCACCGACCTTCAATTCGGTTTTCGAAATCTTGCCTTTGAGCGCCACGCCCAAGCGGCCGAAATTGTCGGCGGGGCGGCCGTCGTCGTGGATCGGCAACAGCTGCGTACCGCCAGTGCCCTTGCCGCCATCGAGCTTCTGCGAATACAGGCCCAGTACATCGACACCGAAACCCACGGTGCCCTGGGTGAACCCGGACCTGGCATCGAGAATGAAGTTTTGCGTCCACTCTTCAGCCTTGCCCTGGGGGTAGGCCGGGTTGGTGTAGTTGCGGTTGATGTAGGCGTTACGCAGGTTCAGCGTGGCCTTGGCGTCGTCGGTGAAACCTGCGGCCTGGCCGGTGATGGGCAAGGCGAGGGCCAGCCCGCTGCAGCCGATCAGGCTCAGGGTATGACGACGAGAAAGGTATGCACGCGAAGAACGGGCGGACGAATTGCGGACGAGCTTGCTCACGGTGACGCTCCCTTGTTTCTTGTTTTTATAGTTGTCATACGTCGTCGTACAACATTGCGGGCGATATTTGCGGGATTTTTGGGGGTTGTCAATCGGAAGTTATACGATGACTTGTGGCGGGGTGGATTAGGCTCTCAGCTTTCTGACTGCGGCTGTACGGAGATTCGTTTTCCCCTGTCGCCGCAGTCCAGAGCGGATGCTAGTCTTGCTCAACGCTGTTGTCGGGGACCCGCATGGGCAATCACAAGATCGAGATTCGTCGCAGTAACGTCGAAAAAATCCTGCTGGGGGCGGAAAAGGTCTTCGCTGAAAAGGGCTTCGGCAGCACGGCCATGGCCGACATCGCCGCGCAAGTGCAACTGCCGCGTTCCAACCTGCATTACTACTTCAGCACCAAGACCGAACTGTACAGCGCAGTGCTGTTCGATTTGCTGGAAGTCTGGAAGCAGGACGCGCTGTGCTTCGAGATGTTCGACGACCCGCGCGTGGTGCTCAGCAGCTACATCCGCGCCAAGATGAACCATTCCCGCAGCCGGCCTTATGGGTCGAAAGTCTGGGCCAACGAAATCATCCACGGCGCGCCGACCCTCGGCGCAGCGCTGGATGCGAGCCTGTACGACTGGGCCAAGATGAAGGAAGCGAAAATCCGCCAGTGGGTGGACGACAAACGCATCCTGCCGGTGGAGCCGTCGAGCCTGTTGTACATGATCTGGGCCTCGACCCAGCACTATGCCGACTTCGATCACCAGGTGAATATTCTCAACGACCACCAGCCGCTGTCGGACATGCAATTTGAAAAAGCAGTGCAGACGGTGACCAGTGTGATTTTGCGGGGGATCGGGTTGGAGCCTTGAGTTTTGTGGTGTGGCTGCTGGCCTCTTCGCGGGCAAGCCCGCTCCCACAGGGGATCTCGGTGTTTATGCGATCCCTGTGGGAGCGAGCTTGCTCGCGATGGCGTCAGCTCAGGCGCCGCTGGCCTCAAGGGCTGACGTGATACGGATTCCTCGGATCATGATTCCAGTCCAGGAACGGCTTGCCAGTCTCCACCGGCACCATCTCGATACAGTCCTGCACCGGGCAGGTGATCTGGCACAGGTTGCAGCCCACGCACTCCTCATCGATCACCTGGTACTTGTGCGTGCCATCCGCTTGCTTGAGGCTGGCCACGGCCTGGTGCGAGGTGTCCTCACAGGCAATGTGGCAACGACCACAGCCGATGCACGCCTCCTGGTCGATTTTCGCGATCACCTGATAGTTGATGTCCAGGTACTTCCAGTCCGTGGTGTTGCCCACCGCGCGGCCGGAAAACTCCGAAACGCTGGCGTAGCCCTGACTGTCCATCCAGCGTGACAAGCCGTCCTTCATGTCTTCGACAATCCGGAAGCCATGCAGCATCGCCGCCGTGCACACCTGCACCGCGCCGCTGCCCAACGCGATGAATTCCGCGGCGTCGCGCCAGTTGCCAATGCCGCCGATGCCGCTGATTGGCAGGCCTTGGGTCTGCGGGTCACGGGCGATTTCGGCGACCATGTTCAAGGCAATCGGCTTGACGGCCGAGCCACAGTAACCGCCATGGGTGCTCTGGCTGCCGACCATGGGATTGGCCACCATGCGTTCGAGGTTGACGCTGGTGATCGAGTTGATGGTGTTGATCAGCGACACCGCATCGGCACCGCCACGGTGGGCCGCGCGGGCGGCGATGCGGATGTCGGTGATGTTCGGCGTGAGCTTGACGATCACCGGCAGCGAGCAATAGGTCTTGCACCAGCGCGTGACCTGTTCCACGTATTCCGGCACCTGGCCGACCGCGGCGCCCATGCCGCGTTCCGGCATGCCGTGGGGGCAACCGAAGTTCAGTTCGATGCCGTCGGCGCCAGTGGCTTCCACCAGCGGCAGGATGTGTTTCCAGGATTCCTCGACGCAGGGCACCATCAAGGACACGATCAGCGCGCGGTCCGGCCAGTCCTTTTTGACCTGGGTGATTTCCCGCAGGTTGATCTCCAGCGAGCGGTCGGTGATCAGCTCGATGTTGTTAAAACCAAGCACCTCCCTGTTCGCCCCGAAGTGCGCCGAGTAGCGCGACGACACGTTCACCGCCGCCGGATCTTCCCCCAGGGTTTTCCAGACCACGCCGCCCCATCCGGCCTCGAAGGCGCGGACCACGTTATAGGCTTTGTCGGTGGGTGGCGCGGAGGCCAGCCAGAACGGATTGGGTGCCTTGATGCCGGCGAAGACAATCGACAGATCGGCCATTTACGCAGCCTCCACGTTGAGCATCAGTTGAGCGTTGATCGCCTCGGCGGCGCGCTTGCCGTGTTGCACCGCTTGCACGGTGAGGTCTTGATCGAGGCTGGTGCAGTCGCCGCCGGCATACACGCCGGGGATGCTGGTGCGCAGCTGTTCATCGACGGCGATGCGCTCGCCCTGGCGCTTGAGTTCGCGCGCCAGCGGATCGGCCAGGGCGTCGCTGTCGAAGGCCTGGCCGATGGCCTTGAAGATCGCGTCGGCGGCCAGTTCGAAGGTTTCACCGGTGGTTTGCAGGCGACCTTCGACCAGATGGGTGCGGGCGAAGCGCATGCCGCGCACCCGGCCGTGGTCGTCGAGTAGCACTTCTTCAGGTTGTGCCCAGGTCATCAGCCGCACCTGATTGGCCTTGGCAATCTCCTGTTCGTGATGGGTGGCGCCCATGTCTTCGACGCCGCGCCGGTACACCAGGTTCACGTCACGGGCGCCGAGACGGGCCATTTGCACGGCCATGTCAATGGCGGTGTTGCCCGCGCCGAGGACGATGCAATGGTCGGCCAGGGGCAATTGGCTCAGGTCATCGGCCTGGCGCAGTTCGCGGATGTAGTCGGTGGCGGCGAGCAGGCCGGGCGCGTCTTCGTGGTCCAGGCCCAGTTGCTTGCTGGCATTGAGCCCGAGGCCGAGGAACACCGCATCGAACTGTTGATGCAGTTCGCTGAGGGTCAGGTTGTCCCCGAGTTTTTGCCCGTGGCGGATTTCGATTCCGCCGATTTCCAGCAGGAACTCAAGCTCCCGTTGCGCGTAGTCGTCCACCAGTTTGTATTTGGCGATCCCGTATTCATTGAGGCCGCCAGCTTTTTCCCGCGCCTCGAAGATCACCACGTCATGCCCGTGCATGGCGCTGCGGTGGGCGCAGGACAATCCGGCTGGACCTGCGCCCACCACGGCGATGCGTTTGCCGGTGGCTGCAGCACGCTGGAACGGGTGAGTGCTGAAGTTGGCGTTGTCCACGGCGTAGCGCTGCAACAGGCCGATCATGACCGGCGCGCATTCGTGGGCGTTGTTGCGCACGCAGGCTTGCTGGCAAAGGATTTCCGTCGGGCACACCCGGGCGCAACTGCCGCCGAGGATGTTGGCCGAAAGGATCTTCTGCGCGGCGCCTTGCACGTTGTCCTGCTGGATATTGCGGATGAACGAGGGGATGTCGATTTCGCTCGGACAGGCATTCACGCAGGGCGCGTCGTAGCAATACAGGCAGCGCGAAGCTTCCAGGTGCGCCTGTCGCTCGTTGAGCGGCGGCGCCAGGTCGGTGAAATGGCCGGCGAGGGCGGCCGCATTCTCAACGGGATGCGGGAGGTGGTCCAGGGTCTTGATCACGGTGTTGGCCTCACGGTTATTTGAGGTATTGCCTCTGATGGGCATTGTTTTGTGTTGCCTGTACCGGCCTCATCGCGAGCAAGCTCGCTCCCACAGGATCTCGGGTGTTCACAAAACCTGTGGGAGCGAGCTTGCTCGCGATAGGCCGCAGGCCGCTTTCAGCGTTTCACAGCGACCGGCTGATTCAGCTCGGCCCGCTTGCTCAGCAAATCAAACACCGCCGGGTACGCCGGCCGTTCGATGTAGCGCCCGGCGCCACGCTCGGCCCGCAGGTCACCGTCGGCCCAGACCACCCGGCCCTGGCTGATGGTGTGGCTGGGCACGCCGCGCACGGTCTTGCCTTCGAAGATGTTGAAGTCCACCTGCTGATGGTGGGTCTTGGCGGAAATGGTCCGCGTGCCTTGCGGGTCCCACAGCACCAGGTCGGCATCGGCCCCCACACGAATCGCGCCTTTGCGTGGGTAGAGGTTGAAGATCTTCGCGGTGTTGGTGGACGTCAGGGCGACGAATTGCTGCATCGAGAAGCGTCCGCTGTTCACCCCTTCATCCCACAACACCGCCATGCGGTCTTCGATGCCGGCGGTACCGTTGGGGATCTTGCTGAAGTCGTCGCGACCTGCGGCTTTTTGCTCGGCGCAGAAGCAGCAGTGGTCGGTGGCGGTGGTGTGCAGGTTGCCCGATTGCAGGCCATGCCAGAGCGCCTCTTGATGACCGCGAGGGCGGAACGGCGGGCTCATCACATAACCGGCGGCGGTTTGCCAGTCCGGGTGGCGGTAGACACTGTCGTCCAGCAGCAGGTGCCCAGCCAGCACTTCGCCGTAGACCGGCTGGCCCTTGCCCCGGGCGTAGGTGATTTCGTCGAGGGCTTCCTTGGTCGAGACGTGCACCAGATACAGCGGCGTACCCAGGGTTTCGGCGATGCGGATCGCCCGGCTCGCGGCCTCGCCTTCAACCTGTGATGGCCGCGACAGCGGATGCGCTTCCGGCCCGGTGATGCCCTGGGCCATCAGCTTGCGTTGCAGGTGATAGACCAGTTCGCCGTTTTCCGCATGCACGGTCGGTACCGCGCCCAGTTCCAGGCAGCGTTCGAAGCTCGCCACCAGGGTGTCATCGGCGGCCATGATCGCGTTCTTGTAGGCCATGAAGTGCTTGAAGCTGTTGACGCCGTGCTGGCTGACCAGTTCGGCCATTTCCTCGCGGACCTGTTCGCTCCACCAGGTGATGGCGACGTGAAAGCCGTAGTCCGACGCCGACTTCTCGGCCCAGCCGCGCCATTGATGGAAGGCTTCGAGCAAGGATTGCTGCGGATTGGGAATCACGAAGTCGATGATCGAGGTGGTGCCGCCAGCCAGTCCTGCCGCCGTGCCACTGTAGAAGTCTTCGCTGGCCACGGTGCCCATGAACGGCAGTTGCATGTGGGTGTGCGGGTCGATGCCGCCGGGCATCAGGTATTGGCCGCTGCCGTCGAGCACTTCGGCGCCTGCAGGGATATCGAGTTTTTCGCCGATGGCCTTGATCACGCCGTCTGCGCAATACACATCGGCGCGATAACTTTCATCATGGGTAATAACGGTGGCGCCACGGATCAACAGAGACATTCCGAGTTCCTCGCAGGCAATGACCGGCTTGTGCCGGCTCTAGATGTTTTATGTGACGCCAGCGTCAACAGGTGTATTCCTGTCAATGCTGTCAGGATTAAACGCTAGCTGCAGTTATTCGAATCGGCAAGAATATTTTTTATAAGCTTATTCAGTTATTAACTGATTGATATTTAACGATTAAATACAAGAATCACCAAAATGGTGAGCGACCTCACCATTTTGACGCACTTGACAGGATCGAAAAATAGTCAAGATTTCTTATGTGAAATCAGCTGTTTGAGTATGGTCTATGGTTGATGCGCGGCCATTGAAAAAAAGATCAACGCACCAGTTTGAGTCCTGACTGTCCGGACAACTTGCCTGGCATTCGGCCTGAGTGGCCTGACAAATAGTCGAGTCAGCGAATAAAACTGATAAACATCAGTTGGTTGCAATGTGTTTATGGAACTGCCCGATGCGTAATCGGGGTACCCGGCACGTTTATTGATGCCGCCAGTCCCCGATGAGCAAAAAAATAATTCAAAGAACAGTGGAGCGGCCATGCAACAGATCAGATCGCAAGTGACCGAGCGCGACGGCTTGTTTGAGCTGGAAGCCGGCAGCGATGTCCTCGACAGTCCCCGTTACAACCACGACATTGCACCGACCAAGGTGCGCGAACGCACCTGGAACAAATGGCACATCACCGCGCTGTGGGTGGGCATGGCGATCTGCGTGCCGACCTATACCCTCGGTGGCGTGCTGACCGCGTACTTCGGCCTGACGGTCGGTGAAGCGCTGCTGGCGATTCTGTTTGCCAACATCATCGTGCTGATTCCCCTGACCCTGAACGCCTTTCCCGGCACCAAGTACGGCATTCCCTTTCCGGTGTTGCTGCGCTCGTCCTTCGGCGTGCTCGGTTCCAATATTCCGTGCCTGATCCGCGCCCTGGTGGCGTGCGGCTGGTTCGGCATCCAGACCATGTTCGGCGGGCTGGCGATTCACCTGTTCCTCGGTTCGGTGTTCGAGGGCTGGAAGTCCCTGGGCGGCACCGGCGAGGTCATTGGCTTCATGGTGTTCTGGGCGCTGAACCTGTGGGTGGTGATACGCGGCGCCGAGTCGATCAAATGGCTGGAAACCCTGTCTGCACCGCTGTTGGTTCTGGTGGGTGTAGGGCTGCTGGTCTGGGCCATGCCGAACGTGTCGATGACCGAGTTGCTGGCGATTCCGGCCAAGCGTCCCGAAGGCGCCGGGGTAGCCAGTTACTTCGCCGCCGGGCTGACCGCGATGGTCGGTTTCTGGGCCACGTTGTCACTGAACATTCCGGACTTCAGCCGCTACGCGAAAAGCCAGAAGGATCAGATTGTCGGGCAGATCATCGGCCTGCCGTTGACCATGTTCCTGTTTGCTTCCCTGGGTGTGGTGATGACCGCGGCCTCGGTGAAACTGGTGGGCGTGACGGTTTCCGATCCGGTGACCCTGATCGGCCATATCCAGAGCCCGGTGTGGGTCGCACTGGCCATGGCGCTGATCATCATCGCCACGCTGTCGACCAATACCGCAGCCAATATCGTGTCGCCGACCAATGACTTCCAGAACATCGCCCCCAAAGTGATCAACCGCACCAATGCCGTGCTGCTGACCGGCTTCGTCGGCTTGGCGTTGATGGCCCGTGAGCTGTTGAAAAAGCTCGGCCTGATCGTGTCCGACCTCAGCCTGGAAACCGTCTATTCCAACTGGTTGCTCGGCTATTCCAGCCTGCTCGGGCCGATCGCCGGGATCATGGTGGTGGACTATTTCCTGATCAAGAAACAGCAGCTGGACCTTGCCGGCCTGTACCGCGATGACGTGTATCCGGCGTGGAACTGGAGCGGTTTCATGGCCTTCGGCGTGCCGGTGGTGTTGACGCTGCTGTCGCTTGGCAGCGATGTCTTCAGCTGGTTTTACAGCTACGGCTGGTTCACCGGCTCGGCGCTGGGTGGGGTTATTTATTACGGGTTGAGTGTGATGTGGCCCAGTCCATCTGTAGCGAAATCGGCGGTGTGAGCACTGGCCCTATCGCGAGCAAGCTCGCTCCCACAGGGGATCTGTAAACACTGGAGATCCAATGTGGGAGCGAGCTTGCTCGCGATGAGGGCTTTGAGTCCACCGAAGAAACACCTGAAGAAACACACAAGAACAGCCAGAGGAGATCATCATGAACGCGGCCGTCGACGTTCTGCAGTCCAGCCATCAACACATCAACCGCGACCGCCTGTGGCAGTCGCTCATGGAGCTGGCCAAACTCGGCGCCACGGTCAAGGGGGGCGTGTGTCGCCTGGCCCTGACCGATCTCGATCGCCAGGCTCGGGACATCTTCGTCAAATGGTGTGTCGATGCCGGCTGCACGGTCAGCATCGACGCCGTCGGCAACATCTTCGCCCGTCGCCCCGGGCGCAATCCCGACCTGCCACCGGTGATGACCGGCAGTCACATCGACACCCAGCCCACGGGCGGCAAGTTCGATGGCTGCTTCGGTGTCTTGGCAGGCGTCGAGGTCCTGCGCACCCTCAATGACCTGAACATCGAAACCGAAGCACCGCTGGAGGTGGTGGTATGGACCAACGAAGAAGGCTCGCGCTTTGCCCCGTGCATGATGGGCTCCGGTGTGTTCGCGGAAAAATTCACCCTCGAAGAAACCCTGGCCAAGGTCGATGCCGATGGCGTGACCGTGGGTGACGCGTTGAATGCCATTGGCTACGCCGGCCCGCGTAAAGTCAGCGGCCACAAAGTCGGGGCCTATTTCGAAGCCCATATCGAGCAAGGCCCGATACTTGAAGACGAACGCAAGACCATAGGCGTGGTCATGGGCGCGCTCGGGCAGAAGTGGTTCGACCTGAAACTGCGTGGCGTCGAAGCCCACGCCGGCCCGACCCCGATGCACCTGCGCAAGGACGCCCTGGTCGGCGCCGCAGTGATCGTCGGTGCGCTCAACCGCGCCGCCCTCAGCCATCAACCTCATGCCTGTGGCACCGTCGGTTGTCTGCAAGCCTATCCCGGCTCGCGCAATGTCATTCCCGGCGAAGTGCGCATGACCCTGGATTTCCGCCACCTGGAACCGGAACGCCTGGACTCGATGATCGCCGAAGTGCGTGAAGTCATCGAAACCACCTGCGACGAACATGGCCTGACCTTCGAACTCACCCCGACTGCCGACTTCCCGCCGCTGTACTTCGACAAGGGCTGCGTCGAGGCGGTGCGCGGCGCTGCCCAAGGCCTGGGCCTGTCGCACATGGATATCGTCAGCGGAGCAGGGCACGACGCGATCTTCCTCGCCGAACTCGGTCCGGCGGGGATGATCTTTGTGCCGTGCGAAGGCGGTATCAGCCACAACGAAATCGAAAACGCCGCGCCGGATGATCTGGCGGCCGGGTGTGCGGTGTTGTTGCGGGCGATGCTGGCGGCTTCTGAGGCCATCGCGAAGGGGAAACTGGCGGCTTGAAGATCAAAAGATCGCAACTCCCAACCGGTTCATCATGCGTAATCCGGAAAAATTGGCAGGGCTGGAGGCATCGTTGAATCTGTACTAGTCAAACAGCCGCCCGGAGCAGGCTCGCTCCCACAAGGTTTCTTTGCACTATTGCAAGCCCGGGCGGTCGTATTCTTCACAGGGTCGCCATTCTTGTGGAGATGCAATGAGCCAGGACGTCCTGAGCACGGAAACCAATCGCCGCCAGTTGCAGCAGATCATCGCCGGACTGTCCGACGGGGTTATTCTGCTCGATCCCGACCAGAGCATCCTGTGGGCCAACGAGGCGGCGCTGGCCATGCACGGTGTTTCGCAAGTCAGTGACCTGGGTGCCACTGCCGCGGCATATGCCAAACGCTTCGCCTTGCGCTATCGCAACAATCATGGGGTGCCGGTCGACAGCTACCCGATCAGCCGGGTCGCGCGCGGCGAGACGTTCAGCGATGTGTTGGTGGAAGTGACGCCGGCGGCGGACGAAGCGCGTACCTGGGTCCATCGCGTGCGCAGCCTGGTATTGGCCGACAGCCGTGGCGATCCGGAATCTCTGGTGTTGATCATGGACGATGTCACCGAGTGGGCCAGCGCCGAGCAGCGTTTTGAAAAAACCTTCACGGCCAATCCGGCACCGGCGGTGATTTGTCGGCTCAGTGATTTGCGCTACATCAAGGTCAACCCGGGGTTCCTCGAAATGACCGGTTACTCCCGTGACCAGGTGATCGGCACTTCGACCTATGAGCTGGACGTGCTGGACCAGGCCGAGCACAAAGAACTGGCCAGGCAGCGTCTATGCGAAGGGGCGACCATTCCCCAGATGCAGGCCGAGTTGCGCTTGGCCGACGGTGGTCGCAAGCAAGTAATCGTGGCCGGCCAGCCGCTGGAGCTCAACGACGAAGCCTGCATGCTGTTTTCCTTTGTCGACATGGAGCCCCGGCACAAGGCTGAAATCGCCCTGCGCCAAAGCGAAGAACGTTTCGCCAAGGCCTTTCGCCTGTCGCCGGTGCCGATACTGGTATGCCGCGCGGCGGATCAGTTGGTGCTGGATGTCAACGAAGCCTTCCTTGATACCCTGGGTTATCCCGGTGAAGAGGTGCGTGGGATCGGCATTGCGCAGATCGACTTCTTCGAAGACCGGCACGCACGCCTCCAGCTGTTCGCCGCCCTGGAGAAAACCGGCAGCCTGGACCGCATCGATGTGCGTGTGCGTAGAAAAGACGCCGGGCTGATCGATTGCACGGTGTCGGCGGACACCGTGAACATTCAGGGCACACCCTGTTATCTGCTGGTGTTGATGGACATCACCGAGCGCAAGCGCACCGAGCTGGAGCTGGTGGCGGCCATCGAGGAAGTGATGAAGGACGCCTCCTGGTTCAGCCGCACGCTGATCGAAAAACTGGCCAACGTGAAGAGCGTGAATTCTGCGCAGTTGCCCAACCTGTCCTTCACTGACCTGACCGCCCGTGAGCGCGATGTGCTGGGCTTGATTTGCGAAGGCCTGGCCGACAAGGAAATCGCCGCGCGCCTGAAGCTGGCGCCGAACACGGTGCGCAACCATGCGGCTGCGGTGTATTCCAAGCTCGATATACACAGTCGCAGCGAGGCGATTGTCTGGGCGCGGGAGCGGGGGCTGTTCTCCAGCGAGTGGCGGCCCAAGGGGCAGCGCTAAGGTGCAATTGCACTAAGGCGCAGGGTGCAAATTCATGTGTCGACCCGGTGTGGGGGCTCTTAGGCTGGGGATGCAGCAGGAGACTTGAAGTCACCTGTACGCCCCCTGCGTAAACCGCCAAAAGGAATAGCCCCATGAACCCGTTACACCCTGCATCAAGCCACCAGGGCCCGTCGCAATGATTACGCTGGTGCAGTTGAGGATGCTGATCGAGCACAGTTTTTCACCCCTGGCCTGTGAATGCAGTATCACCGGCGAACACTGGCTGACCGTCAAGCTCTATCACCCGGTGTCGGGTCAGGTGGACCTGGTGGTCAGTGGCCTGAACATGAGCACGCTACAAACAGCAGAGTCGGTCGCTTCGCTGATCGAAGAATTGCGCTATGAACTGCAGTGCAATTCCCTGCAACGCCCTGACCCGGTGATGTAAGAACTGCCAGCTTTTTGCTGGCATTGGCCACTGGCTGGGCCATAAGTGATTCGCAAATATTTATTTTTGTGACAGGTGTATGGATTTTGCGCGCCGGTTTTGTTGTCACAAAAATGTGTCGATCACTTATCGCGGGTCAACCTATGAAAACTCTTGGGAAACGCGTTATCTCACCCCTGTCGCTGGCATTGTGCGTAGCGATTCTCGGCGGCTGTTCCAGCCCGCCACCACCTCCAGCGGTCACGCCACCCCCTCCTGTACGCACCTGCCAGGCCATGGATAAAACCGATGTACTGGGCGATGTGCGCGCTGAAAATGGCGAGGTGACCCGAGTCACCACCACGACTCGTTGCGTTACGCAGTAAACCCGGGCGCGATGTGCAGTAACCTCGACCTGCTCGGGGTGATGGTGATTGCTTTCATCGTCGCCCTGGGTAGAGCGGGACCCGAGATCTGCTGATTGGCGTCACGGCTGCCAATGCTGTGGCCGACTCGATGCATTTCTGGCGAGGTACGGCACCGACCCGGTCACCTTGAAAAACGTGAACGACTTGTATGCCATCAGCGGTTTTTATCGCAGCTTGGTCTAGTAACCCTGTCAGTTATGGCAGTTTTCGGTATATCGATTTTTCCTGATAGTGAATGGACTGTTTTTTGTCCAACGCTAAAAAGGAAACGTCGTCATGACCGACGAATTAAAAGCTGCAACCGTTGCACCAAGCCCTTGGGACCAAGCCACGTTGTCGATCAACGGTAATAAAGTGGAAAGGGGTACGGCACCTGTTTTGCTCCGTGGGCAGGAGAACGTTGTGACGGTGGAGGCCCCACCCGCAATCGCCAGGGCGCTGAATCTGGGGCTGCCTGAGGATGGCGGTTTGAGCATCGCTGCATTGCCGGATTTTGGCAATTGGGTGGCTCCCGTCGATGGCAAGTTCACTTGGAAGATTACGCCGGGCACTGGCAAGAGCGGTCGTATCGCCCTGGTGTTTTTCAGCAGGGAAGTGCTGGAGTCGTGGGAGCATCGAAGCCTGGTGATTTCGAGCAACCTGGCGGATGAGGCAGACGTGAAGATCGGCGGCGTCGCCGTACCCGCCGGGGGTAATTGGTTTTACCGGGGCAAGGCGCAAACGGTGACGTTGACTCCCAAATCAGGCAGCCCGCTGGCCGGCCATCCGGTCACGTTGACCTGTGCAATCAAAAGTGGCCTGGATGTCGCCAACGTGGTGAGTGCACCGGCTTTCGGCAGTGAGTCAACTACCCATAGCTGGGCAGTGACCGGGAACACCAAAAGCGGCACCTTCCAATTGGCCTTGTCGGGCAAGGGCATGACCACACCGATTACCTTGGCTGTCAGTAAGTTGCTGTCGAGCAATCTGGCGGATGAGGCAGACGCGAAGATCGGCGGCGTCACCGTGCCTGCCGGGGGTAATTGGTTTTACCGGGGCAAGTCGCAAACGGTGACGTTGACTCCCAAATCAGGCAGCCCGCTGGCCGGCCTTCCGGTCAAGCTGACCTGCGCAATCAAAAGTGGCCTGGATGTCGCCAACGTGGTGAGTTCACCGAGCTTCGGCAGTGAGCCCACTACTCATAGCTGGTTAGTGGGCGGGAACACCAAAAGCGGTACCTTCCAAATGACCTTGTCAGGCAAGGGCATGACCACACCGATTACCTTGGCTGTCAGCAAGTTGCTGTCGAACAATCTGGCGGATGAGGCAGACGTGAAGATCGGCGGCGTCGCCGTGCCTGCCGGGGGTAATTGGTTTTACCGGGGCAAGGCGCAAACGGTGACATTGACCCCCAAGCCCAACAGCCCGCTGGCCGGCCTTCCGGTCAAGCTGACCTGTGCAATCAAAAGTGGCCTGGATGTCACCAATGTGGTGAGTGCACCGGCCTTCGGCAGTGAGCCAACTACCCATAGCTGGGCAGTGACCGGGAACACCAAAAGTGGCACCTTTCAATTGGCCTTGTCGGGCAAGGGCATGACCACACCGATTACCTTGGCTGTCAGCAAGTTGCTGTCGAGCAACCTGGCGGATGAGGCTGACGTGAAGATTGCCGACGCCGCCGTGCCCGCCGAGGGCAATTGGTTTTATCGGAATCATGGTCGCATAGTGACGTTGACCCCCAAACCCAACAGCCCGCTGGCCGGCCTTCCAGTCACCCTGACCTGGAGTATCAAAAGCGGACTGGCTAGCGACAGCGTGGTGAGTATACCGGCCTTCGGCAGTGAGCAAACCACGTATAGCTGGGCAGTAATCGGGAGGATACATAGCGGAACGTTCCAACTGGCATTGGTGGGTAAGGGCATGTCCACACCGATTACCTTGGCAGTCAGCAAATTGGTGTCAGGGGAACTCAGAGATGAGGTTGAGGTGAAGATTGGTGGGCAAAGTGTGCCTGCCAGTGGAAATGTATTCATAAGGGGACAAGCTCAGGAAGTTACGCTAGTCCCTAAGCCGCGCAGTCCGATCGCCGGACACAATATTACGTTGACTTGTCAGCCCTTACAGGGGCTATCCGAAGGCGATATACAAAGTGCACCGCCATTTGGAGGAATAGGAGGGCCAAATTGGAGTTGGCAGGTGACTGGATATAACAGAAGTGGCACCTTCCAGATTTCTGTGGTCGGGGCGGGGGGCGTGATCAAACCAATGAAAATTGCGGTCAGCCAGTTGATTTAGAACAATCTGGCGGATGAGGCTGTCGTTAAATTGATGGCGTTGATGTATCCGATAATGAAAGTTCCTATCTTGATAGTTCAAAGCGCACAGTTACTTTAGTTACTTTAGTTACTTTAGTTACTGAAGCGGGTACTCATTAGCTGGCACTAAGTCTGTTTGCTATCCGGCAGCGGTGAAGGTCGAGTTTGTTTGCAGGCCAAAGTGATTTGATTGCCGCGCGACCGGTGGTAACAGTGTGAACAAAAGGCAGCCAATCGCCTTGATCGGCTGCCTTTCTTTCATTTGCAAACAGAATCAGGACAGGAAACCACCATCGACATTCAACGAAACCCCAGTGGTATAGCTCGAAGCATCGCTGGCGAGGTAAAGCACCGCCCCCGCCATTTCACTCGGATCCGCCACACGCTTGAGCGGAATCTGCTGCAAGGCGGTGTTCAGAATGGCTTCGTTTTTCACCAGTGCCGAGGCGAATTTAGTATCGGTCAGACCCGGCAACAGGGCATTGCAACGAATCCCGAACTGCGCGCATTCCTTGGCAAACACCTTGGTCATGTTGATCACCGCCGCCTTGGTCACCGAGTAGATGCCCTGGAAAATCCCCGGCGAAACGCCGTTGATCGAAGCAACGTTGATGATGCTGCCGCCGCCGTTTTCGCGCATCAGCTTGCCGGCTTCGACCGACATGAAGAAGTAGCCGCGAATGTTCACGTCGACGGTTTTCTGGAAGGCGCTGAGGTCGGTGTCCAGGACGTTGCAGAACTGCGGGTTGGTCGCGGCGTTGTTGACCAGGATGTCGAGGCGGCCGAACTGTTCCTTGATGCCGGCGAAGACCTGGCTGATCTGTTCCATTTCGCCGATGTGGCAGGCGATGGCGGTGGCTTTGCCGCCGGCGGCGATGATGGCGTCGGCGACGTGTTGGCAGCCTTCAAGCTTGCGGCTGGAGACGATCACGTGGGCGCCTTGCTGGGCCAGCAGTTTGGCGATGGCTTCACCGATGCCACGGCTGGCGCCGGAGACGAAAGCGATCTTGCCGTCGAGGTCGAACAACTGAGTCTTGGACATGGGATTCCCTTATAGAATGTCTTGTTATCGAGTCAAATGCCGGGTTGCGGCCAATGCTGTTGAGGCCAGTCAGTGCGCGTTATCGTTCACGATCATCGCGAGCGGGCTCGCTCCTACAGGGATCGCGTACGGTCAAAGGCTGGATTTCTGGATCACCTGCAAGCTCATCTGCTCCAGCAGCTTGTTCATGTGAATGAACTGGGCGAAGCGTTTGTCCTGGGTCTGGCCGTGGTAGAAGCGGTAGTAGATCTGCTGCACGATGCCGGCCAGGCGGAACAGGCCGTAGGTGTAGTAGAAGTCGAAATTGTCGATCTGGATGCCCGAGCGTTGGGCGTAGTAATCGACGAACTCGCGGCGGGTCAACATGCCCGGCGCGTGGCTTGGCTGGCGGCGCATCATCTGCACCGGTGCCGGATCATCGGCTTCGATCCAGTACGCCAGGGTGTTGCCCAGGTCCATCAGCGGATCGCCCAGGGTGGTCAGTTCCCAGTCGAGCACGCCGATGATCTGCATCGGGTTGGCGGGGTCGAGGATGACGTTGTCGAAGCGGTAGTCGTTGTGCACGATGCTGGAGGTCGGGTGGTCGGCCGGCATCTTGTCGTTGAGCCAGGCTTTCACCGTTTGCCATTGTGGCGCGTCCGGGGTCAGGGCCTTCTCGTAGCGATCGCTCCAGCCTTTGATCTGGCGCGCCACGTAGCCTTCGGGCTTGCCGAGGTCACCCAGGCCGTAGGCGTTGTAGTCGACCTGGTGCAGTTCGACGAATTTGTCGATGAAGCTCTTGCACAGGGCTTGGGTTTTCGCCGCGTCCAGCCCCAGCTCCGGCGGCAGGTCGGAGCGCAGGATGATGCCGTTGACCCGTTCCATCACGTAGAACTCGGCACCGATCACCGATTCGTCGGTGCAGTGCACGTAGGCTTTCGGGCAGTACGGAAATCCGTCGCGCAGTTGATTGAGGATGCGGAATTCACGGCCCATGTCGTGAGCCGACTTGGCCTTGTGGCCAAAGGGCGGTCGACGCAGGACGAATTCCTGCTCGGGGTATTCCAGCAAGTAAGTGAGGTTCGACGCGCCGCCCGGGAACTGGCTGATCTTCGGCAAACCGCTGAGCCCCGGAATATGGGCCTTGAGGTATGGATCGATCAGGCTGGCATCGAGCTCTTCGCCGGTGCGGATACGGGTGGACTGGTCAGTAAGCGCCATGCTTATCCCTTCTGCTTATTCTGGAGGCCTGAAACTATTGGCTAATCTAATGCGCACACCCCGCACCCACAACCGCGATCGGCTCTTATAGGTGAGCGTGTTGCCGGCCAATCATTGTTTTTGATACAGCTGTTTGAATTGCGCTCAATGAACGACCCGGCTCATGGCTGGCGGCAAGTCGATCGGCGTCAGCACCGGTTGGCTGGAGAAAAACGCCACGAGGTTCTTGCCCACCAGTTCGACGGTGCCCTGGGTGGCTTCCGGGGACAGTCCGGCGACATGGGGCGTGAGGATCACGTTGCTCAGGGTCTTGAGCGCATCCGGCACCTTCGGTTCTGCGTCGAACACATCCAGCGCGGCGCCGGCGATCCGGCGTTGCTCCAGGGCGGTGATCAGGTCGGCGGTGGCAATCACGCTGGCCCGGGCGATGTTGACGATAAAACCCTTGGGGCCCAAGGCGTCGAGGACCTGGCGATTGATCAGGTGTTTGGTGCCCAGCCCGCCCGGCGTGGCGACGATCAGGAAGTCCGAGGCGCGCGCCAGTTCGGTCGGGGTCGAGCAGAACGTGTAGGGCACATCGCGGCGACGTTGGCGATTGTGGTAGCAGATGCTCATGTCGAAGCCGGCACTGGCACGTTTGGCGATGGCCATGCCGACCGCGCCGAGGCCGAGGATGCCCAGGCGCTTGCCGGCGAGGGAAGGGCGCATGATTTTCGGCCACTCGCCGCGCCGAACGGCGGCGTCACAGCGGGGCACGTCACGTACCAGCGACAGCAGCAGCGCCATGGCATGGTCGGCGACGGACGAGGCGTTGACCCCGGCACCATTGGTGACAGTGATGCTCCGGTCGGCGGCGGCCTGCAGGTCGACGTGTTCATAACCGGCGCCGATCACGCAGATGATCTTGAGTCTGGGCAGCGCGGCGATTTCATCGGCATAGAGCCCCAATGGTCCACGGGTCAGGACGGCGTCGATCTGCCCGGCGTGGCGGGCGATGGCTTCGGCACGCTCGGCTGGCGTCGGGGCCAGTATCAGGTGGAAGCCCTGATGTTCGAGGATAGGCAGGTAATCATTGATGGTTTCAACCAGTACCAGAACGGTTACAGGCATGCTTGGCTCCCTGTGGGCATCGGAAAAACGGCTCGAACGTCGCTTGAGATTGCTGATTTCAGGATAGCTTGGCAACCGCCGGCGATGGTCGTTAACGATAACGCGTGTGGACTGGATATACGCGGCGCGTTTGAGTCCAGCGCCAGCAGGCTGGCTCCTACAGTTTCAGCGTGGGCATGGCCCCTTGTGGGAGCTGGCTTGCCAGCGATGGTCGTTAACGATAACGCGTGTGAACCGGATAAACGCGGTGCACTGGAGTCCATCGCCAGCAGGCTGGCTCCTACAGTTTCAGCGTGGGCGCGGTCCCTTGTGGGAGCTGGCTTGCCTGCGATGGTCGTTAACGATGACGCGTGTGAGCTGGATTAACGCGGTGCGCTTGAGTCCATCGCCAGCAATCGAGCGTCGACCGGCTGTTCCTACAGTTTTAGCGTGGGCGCGGTCCTTTGTGGGAGCTGGCTTGCCAGCGATGGTCGTCAACGATTACGCGGGCGAACTGGATGATCGCGGCGCACTGGAGTCCATCGCCAGCAGGCTGGCTCCTACAGTTTCCCGGGAATGCTTAAAGACGACGCCGAGAGTGCTGCCCGGGCCGCCTCGAGAATTTCATCCGACAGTGGATCGCCGCGGGTCGCCCGGGACAACATCAGCGCGCCGAACATCAGCGAATACTGCACCAGCGCCTGTTGCCGTTTGTCGGCCTCGTCTTCGGTGTCGAGCAGTGAGCCCAGGGAATCGAGCAGGTTGTTCAGGCCCAGCAGGTAGGTTTGACGCAAACCGCTCTCGGCGGCCTCGTGGCACATGTCCCCGGCAAAGGCCACCACCGGGCAGCTGTCACCCGGATTGTCCCGGCTTTCGCTGGACAGGTACGTTTCGACCACGGCGCGGCGGGCGGTGTCCTTGCTCTCCTGATCGGCCACCCGTGCTTGCCAGCGTTGCGCGGCCTGCTCGAAAGCCCGGCCACTGGCCTCTTGCGCCAGGGCTTCGCGGGATTCGAAGTGCCCGTAGAAGCCGCCGTGGGTCAGGCCTGCGGCGGCCATCACATCGACCACGCTGATCCCGTGCAAACCGCGTTCGCGGAACAGCCGCGTGGCGGCATCGACGATGGTCTCGCGGTTGAGGTCGGCTTGTTTGCGGGAAACGCGGGGCATGGGTCTTTCTCGATTTCAGGTTGAATATCAGAGGGCGTATTGGGCAATTCCGTTGCCGAACGACCAGTTCTCTTTTTTGACTTCCACCAGATTGATGAAAACGTCCTCCAGACGCACGCCCAGCTCTGTGTGAAGGCTTTCGGCGATGGTTTTGTAGAGGCGTTTTTTCTGCTCGACGGTTCGCCCCTCGCTCATGGTGATCTGGATCACCACCAACTGGTCCGTGCGGTCGATACCCAGATAACCGGGATCAAAGATGAAATGCTGCTCATCGTGTTCGGCGAGTATCTGAAAATTATCGTTCTCCGGCACGCCGATGGTGCTGTGCATGGCGGCGTAGATCAGTTGGCCGATGCGTTTGGCGTGGGTGGGGTCCTGATGTTTTTTGATGTCGACGCGAACCAGTGGCATGGGAAGACTCCAGGAGGAATGCAGGTTGATTAAAAATACATGATGGTAGACCTTTATCAAGTGCGGACTGCTATTTGGCGATGAAGCACAAGTACACGACAGATCCTTGTGGGAGCGAGCCTGCTCGCGATGGCGGTGTGTCAGCCAAAGTGAATGTTGGATGTGCCAAGGTATTCGCGAGCAGGCTCGCTCCCACAGGTCTGTTTTTTGCCAATCTGGTACCACCGTTCCTCACCTAAGTCTTTGCTTCTGTTCACTAATCCTCCAGAATCGCGCCCCTGTTCCGGTCAGGGCGCTGCCTGTCGGGTATTCCGACGCGTTCTGACCGGGTGGCAAGTGACCGGAATGTGGAGATCCCACCGGATGAATGATCAGGCCAATAGCGTCAACAAACGCTATGTAGCAGCAACACCCGCAACGCTTTCGAGCTGGAATCGCCAGGACACCACGTGGATGCTGGGCCTGTTTGGCACGGCGATTGGTGCGGGCACCCTGTTTTTGCCGATCAATGCGGGCCTCGGCGGTTTCTGGCCGCTGCTGATCCTGGCGTTGCTGGCGTTCCCGATGACGTTCTACGCGCACCGCGGGCTGACCCGTTTTGTGTTGTCCGGTCGCGAAGGCGCCGACATCACTGAAGTGGTGGAAGAGCATTTCGGCATCAAGGCCGGTGCGCTGATCACCTTGCTGTACTTCTTCGCCATTTTCCCGATCCTGCTGATCTACAGCGTGGCCCTGACCAACACCGTGGGCAGCTTCCTCGAGCATCAACTGCACATCACGCCGCCACCGCGCGCCGTGCTGTCGCTGGTGCTGATCCTCGGCCTGCTGGCGGTGGTGCGTTGCGGTGAGCAACTGATCGTCAAGGCCATGAGCCTGATGGTCTACCCGTTCATCGTCGCCCTGCTGTTCCTGGCGGTGTACCTGGTTCCGCACTGGAACGGCGGCATCCTGACCACCGCCAGCAGCGTGCCGGCACCGTCGGCGCTGTTGCACACCCTGTGGCTGGCGATTCCGGTGATGGTGTTCTCGTTCAACCATTCGCCGATCATCTCGGCCTTCGCCGTGGACCAGAAGCGTCGCTACGGCGATCACGCCGAGGAGCGCAGCTCGCAGATCCTGTCCCGGGCGCACCTGTTGATGGTGGTGATGGTGCTGTTCTTCGTCTTCAGTTGCGTGCTGACCCTGTCGCCAGCGCAACTGGCTGAAGCCAAGGCACAGAACCTGTCGATCCTGTCTTACCTGGCCAACCACTTCAGCAATCCGACCATCGCCTTCGCGGCGCCGTTGATTGCCTTCGTGGCCATTTCCAAGTCGTTCCTGGGGCACTACATCGGCGCCAGCGAAGGTCTCAAGGGGCTGATCGTCAAGAGCGGCCAGCGTCCGTCCGCCAAGACCCTGGACCGCATGACCGCCGCGTTCATGCTGGTGGTGTGCTGGATCGTCGCCACGCTGAACCCGAGCATCCTGGGCATGATCGAAACCCTCGGTGGCCCGGTGATCGCGGCGATCCTGTTCCTGATGCCGATGTACGCCATCCGCAAGGTGCCGGCGATGGCACGCTATCGCGGTCAGGCGTCCAACGTCTTCGTGACGGCGGTGGGTCTGGTGGCGATCACGGCGTTGATTTATTCGTTGAGCGCATAAGTCAAAGATCAAGAGATCGCAGGCTGCGATCCTTTGATTTTCAGCTACAGTGGCCGCTGCACGTGATACGTGCAGCGGCTTTTTTTCGCCTGGAGACATTCGATTGTCGAGCGCCCCCAACGCAAACCCCACCGAGCAACCCAAGCGTTGGCAGGACCTGTTGGCCGGGTTGTCGATAGCCGGCCTGTTGTTGCCCGAAGCTGTCGCCTATTCAAGCATCGCCGCACTGGCGCCCCAGGCCGGGGTGATCGCCTTGTTTGCCGGGTTGCTGTGTTATGGCCTGTTCGGTACCAGCCGTTTTGCCATTGTCTCGGCCACTTCATCCTCCGCCGCCGTGCTGGCCGCCGCGACCACCACCCTGGCCAATGGCGACCCTGAGCTTCGCTCGACCCTGGCCATCGGCCTGGTGCTGGTGACCGGGGCGTTTTTCCTGCTGGCCGGGCTGTTCAAGCTCGGCAGCGTGACCTCGTTCATCGCCAAGCCGGTGCTGCGTGGTTTTGCCTTTGGCCTGGCGCTGACCATCATTCTCAAGCAGGTCGCCAGCGTAGTGGGCGTGCATTTGACCGAAGCCAACCTGGTGGGTTTTCTGCCGCAATTGCTGGCACAACTGCCGCAATGGAACTGGGCCGCAGCTGCTGTCGGCGCCGTGGCATTGGCCTTGTTATGGCTGTTCGCGCGGTTTCGGCGCCTGCCGGGTGGTTTGCTGGTGGTGGTGATCGGCATCGCGGCGGGGCAGTGGCTGGACCTGCCGGACTATGGCGTGAAGCTGATCGGCTTGATCGACCTGGGCCTGGAGGTGCCGAAGCTGCCGGTATTGCCGTTTACCGACTGGCTGCGTGTGGGTGAGCTGGCGTTTGCCATGGTGATGATTCTGTATGCCGAGTCGTATGGCTCGATCAGTGCCTATGCGCTCAAGCACGGTGATCGCGTCACCTCGAACCGCGACCTGCTGGCGCTGGGGGCTTCCAACCTGTTGTCCGGTCTGTTCCACGGCATGCCGGCGGGCGCGGGGTATTCGGCGACGTCGGCCAATGAGGCTGCCGGCGCCACTTCACGCCTGGCCGGGATCGTGGCGGCGCTGGTGGTGCTGCTCATTGTCCTTACGGTGCTGCCGTATATCGCCCTGACTCCGGAACCGATTCTCGCCGCCATCGTTATCCATGCGTTGGGGCGTGGCTTGAGCCTGCAACCGCTGGGACGCTATTTCATCTGGCGCCGTGACCGCTTGCTGGTGATCTGCGCCGTGGGTTCGGTATTGCTACTGGGTGTGCTGGATGGCTTGCTGGTGGCGGTGGCGATCAGTGTGTTGCTGATGCTCAAGCAACTGTCGGCGGCGGATATCCAGATTCTCGGGCGCATCGATGGCGGTCACGACTTTGTCGACCTGCAACGCCATCCAACGGCGCAGGTCGTGCCTGGTGTGTTGATTGTGCGGCCGGGTGAGGCGTTGTTCTTTGCCAATGTCGAGCGGATTCTCGGCGCTGCCTTGCACTTGATCCGGCATTCGCAAACGCCGATTCATACGGTGATTCTCAGTCTGGAGGAGTCGCCGGATCTGGATGGCACCAGCATTGAGGCGTTGCAGGCGTTTTTCGTGCATGTGCATGAGGAAGGCCCGTGCCTGATCCTGGCGCGTCTGAAGGACGACGCACAAGGGGCGTTGGAGGTATTGTCGCAGGTGAAGGCTAACGGGGTGGTGCTGAGTGGGCTGAGTGTGGATGGTGCGGTGAAACAGGCGCTTCAGTTGAATGCATGACTCCCTGTGGGAGCGAGCCTGCTCGCGAAGACGGTGGGTCAGCCAATGTCGATGTTGAATGTACTGACGCTTTCGCGAGCAGGCTCGCTCCCACAGGGGGTAGTGTTCAAATTGAAGGCATAAAAAAACGCCGCCCATCTCACGATGGGCAGCGTTTTTCATTGCGTTGCAACGTTAGGCTTGAACGACCGGGATGTTGGCGTTCGCAGCAGCTTCACGGAACTCGGCGATCTGGTCGAAGGACAGGTAGCGGTAGACATCGGCCGCCATGCTGTCGATCTTGCCAGCGTATTCCATGTACTCCTCGACGGTCGGCAGGCGACCCAGGATGGAAGCCACGGACGCAAGCTCAGCCGAAGCCAGGTAGACGTTCGCGCCGTCACCCAGACGGTTCGGGAAGTTACGGGTCGAAGTCGACACAACGGTCGAGTTCGGCTCTACACGTGCCTGGTTACCCATGCACAGCGAGCAGCCCGGCATTTCCATGCGCGCGCCGGCCTTGCCGTAGATGCCGTAGTAGCCTTCTTCGGTCAGCTGGTGAGCGTCCATCTTGGTCGGCGGCGACAGCCACAGACGGGTTGGCAACTGACCCTTGACCTGTTCCAGCAACTTGCCGGCAGCGCGGAAGTGACCGATGTTGGTCATGCACGAACCGATGAACACTTCGTCGATCTTCTCGCCAGCAACGCTGGAGAGCAGGCGAGCGTCGTCCGGGTCGTTCGGAGCGCACAGTACAGGCTCCTTGATGTCGGCCAGGTCGATCTCGATGACTTCGGCGTATTCGGCGTCCTTGTCCGCTTCCAGCAGCTCAGGGTTGGCCAGCCAGGCTTCCATCGCTTGAGCGCGACGTTCCAGAGTACGTGCATCGCCGTAGCCTTCGCCGATCATCCAGCGCAGCAGGGTGATGTTGGACTGCAGGTATTCGGCAATCGACTCTTTGGACAGCTGGATGGTGCAACCGGCAGCCGAACGTTCAGCCGAGGCGTCAGACAGTTCGAACGCTTGTTCTACGGTCAGTTTAGGCAGACCTTCGATCTCCAGGATGCGACCGGAGAAGGCGTTCTTCTTGCCTTTCTTCTCTACGGTCAACAGGCCAGCCTGGATCGCGTAGTAAGGAATGGCGTGAACCAGGTCACGCAGGGTGACGCCTGGCTGCAGTTCGCCTTTGAAGCGAACCAGGATCGACTCAGGCATGTCCAGCGGCATGACGCCGGTGGCTGCGGCGAACGCAACCAGACCGGAACCGGCCGGGAACGAGATGCCGATCGGGAAACGGGTGTGGGAGTCACCACCGGTACCGACGGTGTCTGGCAGCAGCATGCGGTTCAGCCACGAGTGGATGATGCCGTCGCCCGGGCGCAGGGAAACGCCGCCGCGGGTCATGATGAAGTCAGGCAGGGTGTGGTGGGTGGTCACGTCGATCGGCTTTGGATAAGCCGCGGTGTGGCAGAAGGACTGCATCACCAGATCGGTCGAGAAGCCCAGGCACGCCAGGTCTTTCAGTTCGTCACGGGTCATTGGACCGGTGGTGTCCTGGGAACCCACGGTGGTCATCTTCGGTTCGCAGTAGGTGCCCGGACGAACGCCGGTCACGCCGCAAGCCTTGCCGACCATTTTCTGTGCCAGGGTGAAGCCCTTGGTGCTTTCAGCCGGTGCTTCAGGCTTCTTGAACAGGGTCGAAGGTGGCAGACCCAGCTCGGCGCGAGCCTTCTCGGTCAGGCCACGGCCGATGATCAGCGGAATACGGCCGCCGGCGCGAACTTCGTCCAACAGGACCGGGGTCTTCATTTCGAAGGTGGTCAGGACTTCGTCGGTGCCGTGCTTGCAGACTTTGCCAGCATGCGGGTACAGGTCGATCACGTCGCCCATGTGCATGTTGGAAACGTCGAATTCGATTGGCAGTGCGCCGGCATCTTCCATGGTGTTGTAGAAGATCGGAGCGATCTTGCTGCCGAAGCAGAAACCGCCGGCACGCTTGTTCGGCACGTAAGGAACGTCGTCGCCGAAGAACCA
The DNA here is from genome assembly GCF_052112305.1 of Pseudomonas sp. QLc11A. Lineage (NCBI taxonomy): Bacteria > Pseudomonadati > Pseudomonadota > Gammaproteobacteria > Pseudomonadales > Pseudomonadaceae > Pseudomonas > Pseudomonas sp. QLc11A. The sequence continues at coordinate 57,741 of NZ_JAVAJJ010000021.1, read as the reverse complement.
CAGCACCGAGTTGGTGGCCGATTTACGCGAAGAACCGGTACCGACCACGTCGCCGACGTAGGCGATCGGGAAGCCGGCGTTGCGCATTTCTTCGATCTGCTTCATCGGGCCGGTGACGCCTTGTACGTCAGGCACGATGCCGTCGCGAGCCATTTTCAGCATGGCCAGGGCGTGCAGCGGGATGTCCGGACGGGACCAGGCATCAGGCGCAGGGGACAGGTCGTCGGTGTTGGTTTCGCCGGTGACCTTGAACACGCGCAGGCTGATCTTGTCGGCCAGGGTCGGGCGCTTCACGAACCACTCGCCGTCAGCCCAGGATTGCAGCACGCCTTTGGCGTGAACGTTACCGTTCTTGGCTTTTTCTGCGACGTCGTGGAAAGCATCGAACATCAGCAGGGTGTGCTTGAGTTCTTCGGCAGCTACTGGCGCCAGTTCGGCGTCGTCCAGCAGGTTTACCAGAGTCACGATGTTGTAGCCGCCCTGCATGGTGCCGAGCAGTTCAACAGCGCGCTTCTTGTCGATCAGGGGGGAGGTGGCTTCGCCTTTGGCGATGGCGGACAGGAAGCCGGCCTTGACATAGGCCGCTTCGTCCACGCCTGGCGGAACGCGATCGGTGATCAGGTCAACGAGGAATGCTTCTTCGCCAGCCGGGGGATTTTTCAGCAGCTCGACCAGGCCTGCAGTTTGTTCGGCGTTAAGCGGCTGGGGAACGATACCCAGTGCTGCGCGCTCTTCGATATGTTTGCGGTAGGCTTCAAGCACAGTTATTACCCTCATCAGTGGTCCCAAATGGGTGTCCGGGACGCTCATCCCGAAATTGCCGTACTCATGCGCTGCATGGCGTTGTGAGCCACTTAGCCAGAATTACCGACAATTCCTTACAGAAGCTGCTTTCAAAGTTTTACGCCTGCAGAACGGGAGCTGATGAGGGTTGGCGTTGGGCTTTTCCCCGCTGGAAAAACCCCTCGCCAACACCGCTCTGAAGGAACGACTGTGCTCGTGACGCTTTGAAAACAGCTTCTAACGGACATTGGCGCCTAAAAAGGCAGGCTGATTCTACGGCAAAAAAAAATTTAAGGTAAGTCAGGTTTTATTGGACTTTGGTGGCGGCCGGTAAACGCCGATTTACCCATGGCCCTGAACTTTGAGGGGTGATCAATGGTGGACAAAGGACTAACATGCCGGCCTGTTCTGCTTTTTCGCGTTTTGCCTACCTATGCCCAATCAGACCATCAAGACGCCGTGCGTCGGCCTTTGCTCCACTGTTTACGGTGACCTGGTGTGCCGTGGCTGCAAGCGTTTCCACCACGAAGTGATCCACTGGAACGGTTACAACGAGGAGGAAAAGCGCGCTGTATGGCTGCGTCTTGAGCAATTGCTGTCGCAAGTGATGGCCGCCAAGGTGGAAATTTTCGATCCGGCGCAGCTGCGGATGCAGCTGGAGCAACGCAAGATCCGTTTCGTGCCCCATCAGTCGGAATATTGCTGGGCCTACCAGTTGATCGCCCGGGGGGCGCGGGTGATCAACAACCTGGAAGCCTACGGGATGGTATTGCTGCCGGAGTTTCGCGACTGGAACCTGCCGGAATTGCGCGATGCCATTGATCGGGAATTTTTCCTGCTCTCCGAGGCGCATTACCAGCGCTACATTGCGCCGGGGTTTCTGAGGGATGCGTTTGGAGGCTAAATTTTTTTAAAGCTTCGCGAGCAAGCCCGCTCCCACATTTATCCCCGGTTTTACACAAAAGTTGTGTCTGCTGAAGATCCAGTGTGGGAGCGGGCTTGCTCGCGAAGACGGCCTTTCAATCACCACAAACCTCAGTGCTTGCCGGCAATCTCCTCAAGATGATCCTCGATCTCCTGCGGCTTGAGCACCAATACGTCACTTTCAACCGAATCGAGCACCACTTCCGCCGTATTGCCGATCAACACGCCTGACAACCCGCTACGCGCCACGGTACCGATGACGGTCACGGCCGCCTGCAGCTTGTGCACCATGAACGGAATCAACACGTCCGCCGGACCTTCCTCGATGTGCAGGTGATCATCGTCGATGTCGAACTCGGCCTGGAACGACTTGCATTGCTCGCGGTAGCGCGCCTGGATGGTTTCGCTGAGTTGAAACGTGGGGTCGGCCGACGACAGCATCGGCGACGGGTGGGCGCTGATCACGTGCAAACGGGCCTTGGCCAGGGTTGCGATGTCATAGCCATGATCAATGATGGTGTTGTGCAGGTGGCGGTGTTCGAGGTCGGTGTTGCCGACGTCGATGGCTGCCAGGATCACTTTGTCTTTCCATGAGCCAGCGGTTTTCACCAGCAGTACCGGGGAAGGGCATTCGCGCAGCAATTTCCAGTCCTCGGGTGTCAGCAGGGCTTTTTTCAGGGCGCTGTCGGGATAGTGCTGCTTTACCACCAGACCGCAGCCTTCGGCTTGCTGCACCTCGACGATGGTTTGATGCAGGCTCTGGTTCCAGGCCTGCTCGGTGGTGACGCTGTATCCGTCTCCCTGTAAAGCGGCCTTGAGCACACCCAACATGCCACTGTGATCATGCTTGGGGTCGCACACCAGCAGATGCAACTGCGCCTGGGTCACGCCGGCGATCAGCTTCGCCCGCTTGAGCGCGAGGCTTTCGGAGTGTTCGGGGTCGATGACCACCAGAATGCTGCGTACGGCTTGCATGAGCGCGATCTCCTGAGAATAAAAAAGGCACGGCGTTGCACAACTATAGTTGCTGCCTGCGATTCGGGGACTTGATGCATATCAACGGTTGGCGACTGGTGGTCTGCGGGCAGGCCGGTATAATCGGCGCCCTTCGTTTTGAACCTATTTGTCCGTGAGCCCCATGATCCTTCCCGAAATTCACGAGTTCCTTGGCTGCCGCACCCCCGACGGCTGGGTTCAAGCCGCGCTGGCCGATCAGGAAACCTTGCTGATCGACCACAAGAACTGCGAATTCAAGGCCGCCAGCACCGCGTTGAGCCTGATCGCCAAGTACCATTCCCACGTCGACCTGATCAACATGATGTCGCGTCTGGCCCGGGAAGAACTGGTGCACCACGAGCAGGTCATGCGCCTGATGAAGCGCCGCAAGATTGCGCTGCGCCAGCTGTCCGCCGGGCGTTATGCGTCGGGCCTGCGCAAGGTGGTGCGCAGTCACGAGCCGGTGAAACTGGTGGACACCTTGGTGGTGGGCGCCTTCATCGAGGCTCGCAGTTGTGAGCGTTTCGAAGCGCTGGTGCCGCATCTGGACGAAGAACTGGGCAAGTTCTATTTCGGCCTGCTCAAGAGCGAGGCCCGGCATTTCCAGGGATACCTGAAACTGGCCTACCAGTATGGCGACGCCAGGGACATCGCCCAGGTGATCGACAGGGTCCGCGCCGCCGAACAGGAACTGATCGAATCCCCGGATGTGGAATTCCGTTTCCATAGCGGCGTACCGGCTGCGGCATAAGCCTCGCGGGAGAGCCCGCAGGGCTATCGACGCAAAAAAATTTCACGCAATCCCGGAAAACTGTAGGAGCCAGCTTGCTGGCGATGGACTCAAGTGCGCCGCGTCTATCCAGTTCACACGCGTAATCGTTAACGACCATCGCAGGCAAGCCAGCTCCCACAAAGGACCGTGCCCACGCTGAAACTGTAGGAGCCAGCTTGCTGGCGATGGACTCCAGTGCGCCGCGTTTATCCAGTTCACATGCGTTATCGTTAACGACCATCGCTGGCAAGCCAGCTCCCACAAGGGACCGCGCCCACGCTAAAACTGTAGGAGCCAGCCTGCTGGCGATGGACTCCAGTGCGCCGCGTTTATCCAGTTCACATGCGTTATCGTTAACGACCATCGCTGGCAAGCCAGCTCCCACAAGGGACCGTGCCCACGCTAAAACTGTAGGAGCCAGCTTGCTGGCGATGGACTCCAGTGCGCCGCGTTTATCCAGTTCACCCGCGTTATCGTTAACGACCATCGCTGGCAAGCCAGCTCCCACAAGGGACCGTGCCCACGCTAAAACTGTAGAAGCCAGCTTGCTGGCGATGGACTCAAGTGCGCCGCGTTCATCCAGCTCACCCGCGTTATCGTTAACGACCATCGCTGGCAAGCCAGCTCCCACAAGGGACCATGCCCACGCTGAAACTGTAGGAGCCAGCCTGCTGGCGATGGACTCAGATGCGCCGCGTTCATCCCACTCAAACGCGTTATCGCTAACGACCATCGCTGGCAAGCCAGCTCCCACAAGGGACCGTGCCCACGCTGAAACTGTAGGAGCCAGCCTGCTGGCGATGGACTCCAGTGCGCCGCGTTTATCCAGTTCATACGCGTTATCGTTAACGACCATCGCTGGCAAGCCAGCTCCCACAAGGGACCGTGCCCTCCAAACCAGTGAAAGTCCCAAAAAAACCGGCCAAAAAAGGCCGGTTTTTTCAGGTGTTCAGCTTCAGAAATCCCACTTGGTGGTCAACATCACGTTGCGTGGTTCGCCGTAGTACGTGGTGTCGAAGTTGCCCAGGCCCGTCAGGTAGCGTTTGTCGAAGACGTTGTTGGCGTTGACGGTGAAGCTCAGGTTCTCATTGAACTGATAGCGGCTCATCAGGTCGACGAGGGTGTATCCGCCTTGCTTGATGCGGGTGTAGTCGCCCACGGTCGGGCTGTAGATCTTGCCGTAGAACGCGTTCTGCCAGCTGATGCCGCCTCCGATGGTCACCTTGTCCAGTGCGCCGGGCAGGCGGTAGGTGGTGAACGTACGCACGACGTGTTCCGGTTTGCTGGTGGACAGCGGGAAGCCGAAGACGCGCTGTTCGTCGGCGTCACGGGTGCGGGCGTAGGTGTAGCCGGCCGACACGTTCCAACCTTCGGCCAGTTCACCGGCCAGTTCCAGCTCCACGCCTTTGGTGGTCGCGCCGTCGATGGCCTTGTAGATGCCTTCGTTGGTCACCGGGTTGGTGCCGATCGATTCAGCGAGGTTGTCTTGCTCGATGCGGAAGAAGGCCAGGCTGGCATTCAGTCGCCCGTCGAAGTAGGCGGCTTTCAGGCCGGCTTCGTAGCTGTCGCCTTCGACCGGTGCCAGGGTCGTACCGTTGATGTCCTTGTAGGTTTGCGGCTGGTAGATGCTGGTGTAGCTGGCGTAGGCCGAGTAGGTGTCGTCCAGGTCATAGACCACACCGGCATAAGGCGTGACTACGCCATGTTCCTTGTAGCTGGCATGGGTGTCATCGAGTCCCGCACCCGGATAGTACGAATAGTCTTCGTTGTACTTGAAGGTGCTCAAGCGGCTGCCGAGGATGATCGACAGGTCATCGGTCGCGTGCAGGCGCGTGGCCAGGTACAGGCCGTTCTGGCTTTGGGTGCGTTCGTACTTGCCGTTCTTCGGGAAGTCCTGTTCCGGCAGATCGCCATTCCAGTCGTAAATGCTCCCCGGGACCATGGCGAAGGCACTGGTGTCGAAGGTCGCGCCGGTCTGGCGCGAGTGGGAGGCCATGAAGCCGGCCACCAGTTCATGCTCGCGGCCTCCCAGGGAGAAGGGGCCGGTGACGTTCACGTCAGCGGTGTTTTGCACGCGATGACCTTCCCAGCGACCCCAGTACAGAAACATGCCTTCACCGGTGGCACGGTCCGGGTTGCCGCCACTGGCCGAGGCCAGGCGAGTGTCGTGATCGGTGGTTTTCTGGTCGAACGTGGCCTTGAACTTCCAGTCGTTGGCCAGGGCCTGTTCCAGGGAGGCGAAGTAGGTGATGTCGTCGAAGTCGCGACGACTCCAGTCGGCACCCGGGTTGAAGTGACGCGGGAAGTCGGTACGGCCGCCGTCCGAGAAGTACACCGGGTTGCCGGTCCAGGACGAACCTCGCGGGGTGGCGCTGGACTTGTCGATGCCGAAGGTCAGCAGGGTGTCGGGAGTCAGGTCGGCTTCGAGGACGCCGTAGAACAAGTCCTTCTTCTGGCTGTAGTGATCCTGGTAGGAGTTCTTGTCGGAATAGGCGCCGACAAAACGGCCACGCACGCTGCCGGAATCGTTCAGCGAACCGGAAATGTCGCCGACGCTGCGATAGGCATCCCACGATCCGACGGTGCCGCTGATCGACGCCTTGAATTCCTTGGTCGGCTTCTTGCGGATCAGGTTGACGGTGGCGGACGGGTCGCCCGAGCCGGTCATCAGGCCGGTCGCACCCTTGACGATTTCGATGCGGTCCAGGCTGGAGGCGTCGTCGCTGTTGTTAGGGTTTTCACCGTAGACGCCGTCATAGGGGATGTTGATGCCGTCGTACTGGAAGTTGGTGATGGCAAAGCCACGGGCGGAAAACTCGGTGCGGTCACTGTCGTACTTCTGCGTCGAAATCCCGGGAGTGTTGCGGAGCGCGTCGCCGATGGTCTGCACGCCGCGGTCGTCCATCTGCTGGCGGGTGATGACGGTCACCGATTGCGGCGTTTCGCGGATCGACAGGGGCAGGCCGGTGGCCGAAGACGTTGAACCGGTGGTGTAGGAGTGGGTGCCTTCGGTGGTGGCGCCCAGCGCCTGGGCGGAAATGGTCGTTGCGCCCAGCTGCAGTACACCGTCGTCCTTAGCCGGTTTTTTCTCGGCATCGGTTTCAGCGGCGTGGGCGGCGAGGCTCATCAGGGCGGCGGGCAGGGCCAGCGCCAGAGGGCACAGGGCAAAACGGAAACGGGCGACAAGCGGGTGCGACATGGGGATCCCTTTGCATCGAATCGATCGGTAGTTGAAGTGCTTCTGAGGGGTTAACCGAACGAAACATGCAAAGGGGAACTGCCGCCTGAAAAAACTGATAATTATTCTCAGTGAGCCAGGCTGAAACGCTGATGCCGCTGGGTGATGGATTCTTCAGGGTAATGGACCGTCGTTGCTATTGGACAGGCACCAGAATCGCGTCGCCGGTCGCCAACAGCTTCAGTTGATCGCCGGTTTGGGTCACTTCCAAACCGGCCCAGCGGTTGAAGGTCGAGGTCGAGTTGATCAGTCCGCGTGATAGGTCATTGGATTTGAGGTGAATGGGCTGTCCTATTCGCGAGCAAGCCCGCTCCCACAGGGGATTGCATTCTAAATGTGGGAGCGGGCTTGCTCGCGAAGAACGACAACGCGGTCCCACTGGACGCCTGCCACAGGCCAAGTCAGCATGTCCCCCTCGAAACCGGGACACGACCTGATGCGACGATTACCTTCCCTGGCAGCCCTGCGAACCTTCGAATGCGCCGCCCGCCATGCCCATTTCGGCCGGGCGGCGGCCGAGTTGTGTGTCACCGACAGTGCGGTCAGCCACCAGATTCGCCAGCTCGAGGAGCAGCTTGGTGTGCCGCTGTTCGTGCGCGAAGGCCGGCAGATTCGCCCGACCCTGGCCGCCGGGCGCCTGATGCAGAGTTTGCAACAGGCGTTCGAACTGATTGGCGATGCCTGCGATGAACTGCGCGATCCTTCATCGCTTGCGGTGCTGCGTCTGGCGGTGACCGCCGAGCTGGCGCAAAAGTGGCTGATGAGCCGTCTCACGGATTTCTATGCGCGCTATCCGCACATCACCCTGCACCTGTACGAACAACCGATCGACGCCACGGCGCCGGGGGAAGACATCGACCTGGCGATCACCTACGGCACCGGCCCGGTGGACAGCAGCGCGTATTTCGTCCGGCCGCTGCCGGCGTTGCAATTCTTCCCGGTGTGCAGCCCCGGCCTGTTCAACCTGGGCTCGCTGAAAACCCCGAAGGACCTGGCCCGCCATTGCCTGCTGCACGACGACCAGGACGGCAAGACCTGGACTGCGTGGCTCACCAGCCACGCCGGCGACCAGCGCCCCGACCGCCAGTTGTATTTCGCCCACGCCGGGCTTGCGCTGGAGGCGGCGGCGCAAGGGCAGGGCGTGGCCATGGGGGACAACCTGACGGCCCAGGAGGACTTGCTCAGCGGTCGGCTGGTACGGCCGTTTACCTCGAGCATGACCGCCCTGGGCCAATACGCACTGGTGTGCGAACGGGTGCGGCTGGAACGTCCGGCAGTCGCGCAGATGCTGGAATGGTTCAACGATCAGTTGCTCGATTGATGAGTTGAATTCAAGTATTCCGAAATAATCATCGTTGGCGAGCCTGTCACCAACGCCCTTAGCCTGTGGTCATTCCAATCCCTGATGAAGAGGTTTGACCATGGCCCGTTTGCTCGACACCACTCCCAAACAGGACGGTTTCCGTCTGCCCGGCGAATTCGAAGCCAAGTCCGGTTGCTGGCTCGGCTGGCCGGAGCGCACCGACGTCTGGCGCAACGGCGCCAAGCCTGCGCAGAAAGTCTGGGTGCAGATCGTCACCGCCATTTCCATGAGCGAACCGGTCACCGTGTGCGCCTCGGCGGCACAGTTCGCCACCGCGCGCCGCCAGTTGCCGCCGCAGGTGCGTGTGGTGGAAATGACCTGCAACGACACCTGGTTCCGCGACAGCGGCCCGTGCTTTGTGGTCAATGACCAGAGCGGCGAAGTGCGCGGCGTCGACTTTGAATTCAATGCCTACGGCGGACTCGACGGCGGCCTGTACTACCCGTGGGACAAGGACGACCAGATCGCGAGCAAGATCCTCGAAATCGAACGCTTTGACCGCTATCGCGCCCCCTTGATTGCCGAACTGGGCGGCATCCAGAGCGACGGCCAGGGCAGCATCCTCACCACCGAGCAATGCTTGCTCAACCGTAACCGCAACCAGCATCTGGGCAAGGACGAAGTCACCCGTCGCCTGACCGACTACCTCGGCGCCGAGCAGGTGATCTGGCTGCCGCGGGGCTGCAAGTTCGACGAAACCGATGGCCACGTCGACGACCTCGCCTGCTTCGTGCGCCCCGGTGAAGTGGTGCTGCAATGGACCGACAACCGCGACGACCCGCAGTGGGAAATCTATCAGGAAGCCTATGACATCCTGCGCAGCACCCGCGACAGTCGCGGCCGCGAGCTGATCGTGCACAAGCTGCCGCAGCCGGATGTGCTGCAATGGACGGCCGAAGAAGCCGAAGGGCTGGACCAGCAGGACAGCACCCATACCCGCCAGGCCGGGACGAAGATCTGCGCGTCGTACATCAATTACTACGCCGGCAACAGCGCCATCGTGGTGCCGCTGTTTGGTGATCGCAACGACAAGGTGGCGCTGGCGACCCTGGCCGAGCTGTTTCCGAAACACAGCATCGTCGGCATCGAAAACTCCCGGGAAATCCTCCTCGGCGGCGGCAACGTCGCGTGCATCACCATGCCGCAGTACGCCGGCACTGCTTGCAACAAAAAGGGAGTCTGACCATGGGCCTGCACAAACTGACTCAAGCAATACTGCTGGTGCTTGCACCCCTGTGTGTGCAGGCCGCCGACACCGCCAAGCCGGTGGTCAACCTGTATATCTGGGGCGAGTACCTGGCCCCGGACACCCTGAAAAACTTCGAGGAAAAAACCGGCATTCATGTGGTGGTCGACCACTTCGACTCCCTGGAAACCGTCGAGACCAAGCTGCTCACCGGCCACAGTGGCTACGACCTGGTATTGACGGCGGGGCAGCACCTGTCGCGCGCCATCGAGAGTGGTGCGGTGCAGACGGTCGACAAGCAGCAACTGCCGCATTTCGCCGGCGTCGGCGAGGAGTTCCGCCAGCACATGGCCGTGTTCGATCCGGGCAACCGCTATGCCGGGATCTACGCCTGGGGCACCACGGGCGTGGGTTATCAGGAACAGGCCGTGAAACAGCGCCTGGCCGACGCGCCGACCGACAGTTGGGCGATGCTGTTCGACCCGGCCGTGGTCTCGAAATTCGCCGATTGCGGGGTCAGCCTGCTCAACGATCCCAATGAAGTGTTCGCGGCGGTCATGAAGTACATGGGGCTGGACATCAATCGCCAGAACCTCGACGACCTGAAACTCGCCGAGCAGCAACTGGCGAAGATTCGGCCGTACATTCGCTACTTCGACAACGACCTGAATATCAGCGACTTGGCCAACGGCAACACCTGCGTGGCGATGTCGTGGAACGGCAACGTGGGCATCGCGGCGGGCCAGGCCGAGGCAGCGGGCAAACCCTATTCGCTCAAGTACCGGATTCCGAAGGAGGGCACGTTGATCTGGTTTGATGCCATGGTCATTCCCAGGGATGCGCCGCATCCGAAGGCCGCTCTTGCCTTGATGGACTACCTGATGACCCCGCAAGTGATCGCGCCGATCACCGACACCATCCATTACGCCAATGCGATCACGGCGGCCGATGGCTTGATCGACCCGGCGATCCGCAATGATCCGGGGACGTATCCACCGGCCGCGGTCAAGGCTTTGCTGTACAGCAAGAATGACAATGGCAAGGCATTCAACCGGGCGTTGATCCGGGCGTTCAGTCGGTTGAAGTCGGGGTTGTGATGCTGTGTTGACTGGACTGACGTCTTCGCGGGCAAGCCCGCGCCCACAGGTTTAGCGGTATACATATTTTTTGTGTACGACTCGGACACTGTGGGAGCGGGCTTGCCCGCGAAGAACGATAACGCGGTCTACCGGGTGGGCACCCGCCACAAATACCAGGCCGCCACCGTCCGGTAAGGGCTCCACGCCGAGCCGATCTCGATCATCTGCTTGCGCGTCGGCTGCACCTGGAGCCCCTTGAGCCGGCGATAACCCTCACGCACGCCAAAGTCGTCGGCCGGCAGGATGTCCGGGCGTTCCAGGCTGTAGATCAGCAGCATCTCCACGGTCCAGCGCCCGACGCCGCGCAACGTGATCAACCGCTCGATCAGCGCTTCATCGTCCATGGCCAGCGCCGTGGCGTAATCCGGCACCACGCCGTCCAGCGATGCCTGGGCGATACCCTGGATGGTCGCGATCTTGCTCGCGGAAAAGCCGCAACTGCGCAATCGGTCGAAATCCGTGGCGACGATCTGTTCAGGCCGGGGAAAGGCGCCCGAACCGAACAGCGCCAGCAGCCGCCCGACAATCGCATCGCCGGCCTTGGCGTGCAGTTGCTGATAGGCAATCGCCCGCACCAGCGATTCATAGGGATCACGCGCCGCATGCGGCTGGTGCAGGCAGGGGCCGATGGCGTCGATGTGGCGACGCCAGTCGTCATCGATGGCGGCCAGGAACTTACTGGCCGCCTGATAGCCCTCGGACATGGGCTCAGGCTTTCCCGGACGGTTTCAACAGGGCGTTGATTTCGCTATAGGTGAAAGCCTTCAGGTTGTGGCTGTCGAACTTGCCGGTTTGCAGAAAGCTTTGGGCAATGCCGGCCATGGCGCCATAAAGGAATTCGGCAATGCCGGAACCGGCGCTCAGACGGCGTACGCCGAGCGCTTCAAGCGCTTCGGGCGACGGCAGGCCCGGGAACCCCAGCACATTCAATGGCAGCGAGGTGCCGTGGCACAGCGCCTTGATCTCGTACTCGGCGGTAACGCCCGCGGCAAACAGGCCATTGGCACCGGCCGCCTGATACAGCGCGGCGCGCCTGAGGGTTTCGGCGACGCGGTCTTCGGCAGGCACCAGGCCGCGCAGATAGACATCGGTGCGCGCATTGATGAACAGGTTCACGTTACGTCGATCGGCCACCTGGCGCGCGATTTCAATCTTGCGTACCAGCAACTCCGGCGGCGAGGAACCGTCCTCGATATTGATCCCGACCGCGCCGGCTGCGATCACCGCGTCAACCACCTGTGCCACTCGCTCCAGGTCGTCGGAGTAACCGGCCTCGATGTCCACGGTCAGCGGCACCGAAATGACCCGGGCAATCGACTCGACGGTCGAGACCAGGCGCTCAAGGGGCAGGGTGTTGCCGTCCGGATAGCCATGTACCCAGGCCACCGCGGCGCTGCTGGTGGCCACGGCCTTATTGCCCAGTTGCTCCACCAGCCGCGCCCCGGCGGCATCGGCGACGTTGGTGAGGATCAGCAGACCCTCGTGATGCAGTTGGTGCAGTTGATTGTCGAGCCTGTCCATCGAGTTTCCTTCCTTATGAAAAGCCTGTAGGGGATCAGAGCGCCAACTGCTCCGTGAGCTGCACCGCAGCGTTTTCCAGCCTGAGCAGAAACGCCTTGCGCGGCTGGCCTCCAGCGTAGCCGGTCAGCGAGCCGTCGGCGCCGATCACGCGGTGGCACGGCACGACAATCGATAAGCGGTTATGCCCGTTGGCCAGGCCTACCGCCCGACTGGCACCGGGCTTGCCCAAGGTCGCCGCAATGGTGCCGTAGGTGGTGGTCTGGCCGTAGGGGATCTTCGCCAGTTCAGCCCAGACGCGGCGGGAGAACTCGCTGCCGGGCATGTGCAGGGCAACGCTGAACTCAGTCAACGTCCCGGCGAAGTACGCCGACAATTGCGCTTCGATCTGCTGCAAATGGGTGTTGTGCCCCGGGGCCACGGCATAACCGAAACGGTTTTGCAGCGCTTCGATCGACGGGGTCAGTGAGGCCTGATCGAGAAACTCCAGCAGCACCAGCCCGCGCCGTTCGGCCATGGCGATCATCGGCCCCAGCGGCGTGGTCAGGCGGGTGAACAGCAGCGGCTCGCTGTTGGCCGCGCGGCCCGGGGTGATGTGAAACGACTTTTGAAAGGCATCGCGAAAGCCGCTCAGGGACTCGTAGCCGGAATCGAAGGCGACGGCGTCGATGGAGTCGCCCTGTTTGATCCCGCCCAATGCCATGCCCAGACGCCGGGCGCGTAGCCACGCGTGGAAGGTCATGCCGAAATGCTGCTTGAACCAGCGGCGCAGTTTCAGCGGCTCGATGCCTGCGGCCAGTAGCTGGGCGTCGGTCCAGCGCTGCTCCGGGTCGGCATCTACTGATTTGAACAGGCTCTGCACCCAGCCCGGCGCGCTGGCAGCGGTGTCCAGCGGTTTGCAGCGCAGGCAGGCGCGGTAGCCCGCCGCCAGGCATTGCTCGGCGTTGGCAAAGAACTCGACATTCTCAGGCTTCGGGCTGCGAGCGGTGCAGCCGGGGCGGCAGAAGATGCCTGTGGTCTTGACCGCCGTGAAGAACACGCCCTCGTAGGAGGTGTCTCGTTCGAGCATGGCACGAACCATCTCGGCGCGGGGCGGGAGCAGCGTTTTTTGTAGGTTCATGGGCGCAGCATAGAGGGCGTCATGGGGGACCTCCACCGGAAAATCGACAGCGAATTCCAGTGGTTTCCAATCAGGTGTGGGATGGCTCGCGATCGGCCAGTTCTTCCAGCAGATCGGCCGAAGGCACAAAGAACAAGCCGCCCGTGACTGCCGTGCTGAAATCCAGCAGGCGGTCGTAATTGCCAGGCGGCTTGCCGACAAACATGTTCTCGAGCATTTGTTCCATAGGCTCAGGCGAACGGGCATAGCCGATGAAATACGTGCCGAACTCACCGGCACCGGGCCGGCCAAACGGCATGTTGTCGCGCAGGATTTTCACTTCCTGCCCGTCCTTGGTGATCGTCGTCAAGGCGCTGTGGGAGCAACTGGGTTTGATCGAGTCATCCAGTTCGATATCGGACAATTTCGTGCGCCCGATCACCTGTTCCTGAGCCTCGACGGAGAGCGCATTCCAGGCCGTCATGTCGTGCAGGTATTTCTGCACCAGCACATAGCTGCCCGCGGCAAACAGCGGGTCTTCATCGCCGACCATCGTGAAGTGGGCAGCCTTGCGACCGACCGGGTTTTCGGTGCCATCGACAAAGCCGATGATGCTGCGCATATCGAAATAGCGAAAGCCCTGAACTTCATCGACGACCGTGACCGCGTCTCCAAGGGACGAGAGCAATTGCGTGGCCAGCTCGAAGCACAGGTCCATCTGCTCGGCGCGAATGTGCAGCAAGATGTCGCCCGGCGTTGCCAGCGCTCGACGTCCTTCGCCGCCGAACTCGCGAAACCCGTGCAGCGAAGCCGGGCGCGGGCCGCCGAACAAGGTGTTCCAGGCACTGGAGCCAAAGCCACAGATGCACGACAAATTGCCGGAGGGAACACGTTTGCCGACCGAGCGCGTGAGGGCCGCGATGTCTGCACACCAGGCCCGCACTTTAGCGGCCGCATCCCCGCCGGGCGCCAATGTGGCGACGATGAACATCGCGCTGCCGGTGATGGGGCTGCATACCGCTTGAGGCTCTGGTGTTGGGTGATCCATTGGTATTTGCACTCCATGGGCAGGGGGAATGTTCAGGCGCGTCGCGCCATCAGCAACACCGAAGCCGCCGCCGACAGCAACCCGGCGCAGCAGCGGTTGAACAGGCGCTTGCCGGACGGCCTGGCGAACCAGCGGCGCATGTGCAGGCCCATGTAGGCATAGGCGCCGATGGCGATCCATTCCAGCACCAGGAACAGCGCGCCCAACACCATGAACTGCGGCGCAATGGCCTGGGTCGAGTCGACGAATTGGGGCAGGAACGCGGTGAAGATCAGGATCGCCTTGGGGTTGCCGGCCGCCACCAGGAACTCCTGCCGCGCCAGTGCCAAGGTGCCCGCTGGCGCGCTGGTGGCGACACTCTCGACACCAGGATCGGCGCGCCACAATTGCCAGGCGAGGTAGAACAGGTACGCCGCGCCCAGGATCTTGATGGCGTAGAACAACAGCTCTGAGGTCTGCAGCACCACCGCCAACCCCGCCGAGGCCAGGGCGATCATCCCGGCGAACGCCAGCAACCGGCCGATACCGGCCACGCACGCGGTGCGGTAGCCATAGCGGGTCGAATTGCTGACCGACAGCAGGTTGTTGGGGCCGGGTGCCATGTTGAGGGCGAAGCAGGCCGGCAGAAACAGGGTGAGGGTGGCGAGGTCCATGGTCGGCTCCTGAAGCAAGAGCGCTATTTTTATCACAGCCCGGCGGTGGTCAGCCCCATACAGTGATGGGCGTAAACCACCGTATCAGGGCTCATTTGGCGAATTTTTTCGCCCCGGCGACGCACAGGATCACCGCGACGGTCACACCCAGCATGCCGAGGCTGACCTGTTCATGCAGCAGGGTCGCCGCCAGGGTCAGCCCGAAAAACGGCTGCAGCAGCTGCAATTGTCCAACAGCGGCGATGCCTCCTTGGGCCAGGCCGCGATACCAGAACACGAAACCGATCAGCATGCTGAACAGCGCGACGTAAGCCAGGCTGAACCAGGCAGGCGTGCTGATGCCGCTGAACGAAGCCGGCATGCGCATCCAGCTGAGCAGCGCCACGACCGGCAGCGACAGCACCAGCGCCCAGGAAATCACCTGCCAGCCACCGAGGGTGCGCGACAGCTTCGCGCCTTCGGCATAACCCAGGCCACAGGCAAGGATCGCCAGCAGCATCAGGATGTCGCCCTGCGGGGAGGCGCTCAGCCCCTGGGACAGGGCAAAGCCGACCACCAACAGGCTGCCCAGCAGCGAGAAAATCCAGAACGCCGCCCGAGGTCGTTCGCCGCCGCGCAGGACGCCAAACACCGCCGTCGCCAGGGGCAACAGGCCGACGAAGACGATGGAGTGCGCGGACGTCACGTATTGCAACGCCAGGGCTGTCAGCAGGGGGAAACCGATGACCACGCCGAGGGCGACTATGATCAGCGGGACCAGTTGCTGGCGCGCCGGGCGTTTTTCCTTGAATAACCCCAGCAGGCACAGCGCCAGGACCGCCGCGATGGTCGCCCGCGCAACCGTCAGGAACACCGGATCGAATTCCAGCACCGCCACCCTGGTCGCCGGCAGCGAGCCGCTGAAAATCACCACACCGATCAGTCCGTTGATCCAGCCGCTGGTGGTGTTTTCCAGCGTCCGGTGTTGCAGGTTCGAAGTCCGTTCCATTTGGCTCACGCTCATTGTCTGATTGCACGAAACCCATCGTATGAGCGAGTATCGATACAATCAAAAAATTGTCATGGATACATCTCGACATGCCTCGATCCCGTTATAAAACGCTGGTGGATGCCTTTGCCGCCGACATCCGTTCCGGGTGTTTGCCGCCGGGCACGCGCCTGCCGACGCACCGGCAACTGGCAACCGAGCACGGTCTGGCGCTGGTCACCGCCAGCCGGGTCTATGCCGAGCTGGAGGGCATGGGCCTGGTCAGTGGCGAAACTGGTCGCGGGACCTTTGTCAGGGAGACCTCGCTGCCGCCGGGGCAGGGCATTTCGCAGCACGTGGTGGCGGCGGGGATGATTGACCTCAATTTCAACTACCCGTCATTGCCTGGCCAGGCCGACCTGCTGCGCCATGCCTTGCGTCAACTGGCGTTGTCCGGTGACCTGGAGGCGCTCCTGCGTTACCAGCCCCACGCCGGGCGCCTGCATGAACGGGCCTCGGTCGCGCGTCATCTGGAAGAGCGCGGGCTGAACGTGCCGGCCGAACAGGTGTTGATCGTCAGTGGTGCCCAGCATGGCCTGGCGGTGACGCTGATGACGCTGCTCAAGCCCGGCGATGTCATCGCCGCTGATGCGCTGACCTATCCCGGTTTCAAGACGCTGGCCGAAACCCTGCATCTGGAAGTCTTGCCCATTCCGGTCACGGATACCGGGCCTGATCTGCCGGCCCTGGCAAGACTCTGCCGCAGCCGATCGGTGCGCGCGGTTTACTCGATGCCGACCTTGCATAACCCGCTGGGCTGGGTGATGGACGCCGATCAACGCGAGCAACTGGTGGTGATAGCGCGCCAGCATGACCTCACGATCATCGAGGACGCCGCCTACGCGTTCCTGGCCGAAAACGTGCCGCCTCCGCTGGCCGAGCTGGCGCCGGAGAGAACGGTGTACGTGTCCGGTCTGTCGAAGAATATCGCCACTGGCTTGCGCGTCGGCTTTATCGCCGCACCGGCGCAATGGATCGCCGCCTTCGAACGCACCATCATGGCAACCACCTGGAACACCCCCGGCGTGATGACCGCCATCGCCACGGCCTGGCTCGACGATGGCACCGTCCTCCAGCTGGAAGCGCAAAAACGTGCGGACGCCCGGGCCAGGCAAGCCCTGGCCCGGGCGGTGTTGGCGGGGCTCAGGACCGTCAGTCACCCGAATTCCTACTTCATCTGGTTGCCCTTGGCGGAAGACGCCCGGGCCGACCAGATCGCCATGGCGCTGATGCGCGAGCAAGTGTCGGTGTCGCCGGCCGAGCCCTTTGCGACGTCAACCCATGTGCCCCACGCGATACGCCTGGCGTTGGGCTCGGTGGACATGGACTCGCTGCGCATTGCCCTGGGCAAAGTGAAAAGCGTCGTCGGTTATTACTCATAGCGCTGCAGGGCAGTTTTGTTCAATACGCGAGCCGCTCGGCTCTTTACCTTGAGGGCCTTGTTCAACTCGATGGAAGAAGGTGTGCAATGAGTCTGATGATGTCCATGGCGGCGTTTGCGCTGGTCGCGTCCATCACCCCGGGGCCGGTCAATATTGTGGCGTTGAGTGCCGGCGCGCGGTTTGGCTTCCGGGCCAGCCAGCGTCACGTGGCCGGGGCCACGCTGGGGTTTGTCCTGTTGTTGGTGCTGATGGGGCTGGGCCTGCATGAATTGTTGCAACAGTGGCCGGCGTTGACCCAGGGAGTGCAATGGGCCGGCGTAGCCTTTCTGTTGTACATGGCCTTCAAGCTGGCGGCCGACAATGGGCAGGTGCAAGCCAGTGAGTCGGCGCAGGCCCCGTCGATGTTGTATGGCGCCATCATGCAATGGCTCAACCCCAAGGCCTGGCTGGCCTGCGTGGCCGGCATGGGCGCGTTTGTCGCCGATGGCGAGGCACGTCTGGTCTGGCAGTTTGCCGCGATTTATCTGGTGATCTGTTATGCGTCGGTGGGTTGCTGGGCGTATGCCGGGACGTTTTTGCGCGGGTTTCTGAACAATCCCGCGGGGATGCGGTTGTTCAATCGGGTGATGGCGGCGTTGTTGGTGGTGAGTGCGGTGTATCTGGTGTTGCCGTAGCTGCCATCAACACAGGTTTTGTGGCAAGAAAGTACTTTGTGGCGAGGGGGCTCGCCCCCGTTCGGCGGCGTAGCCGTCGTAAATCCTGCATGCAGAGTATGTCTGAAAGAGCGCCGAGGGCCGCTTCGCAGCCCAACGGGGGCAAGCCCCCTCGCCACAGGGGAGAGTCAGATTCAAGAGCATCTTTGCCAAGAGGTATTGTGCTGCCTCACCCCCGATACTGCCCCGGTGTCGCCGCCAGATGCTGTTTGAACGCCCGTTGAAAATGCGCCTGATCGGCAAACCCCGCTTCCAGTGCCACGTCCGCGATCAGCTTGCCGCTGCGCAATTGATCCTGGGCGAACTGGATGCGCCGGTTCACCAGGAACGCGTGGGGCGTCATGCCGTAATGCTGTTTGAAGGCGCGGATCAGGTAGGACGGCGACAATTGCGCGGCCTCGCAAATGTCTTCGAGCCTGAGGTTTTGGGTGCAGTGGTCGCGGATGTAATCGGCGGCACGCTCGAGCTTGAAATTGGGTTCGCGCAACGGTTGATCGACCGGGTTGAGTCGTAGCTGAACGTCAGTGAAAAACTCCACGGCCACGCTGTGCTTGCGCAGGACATCCTGCTGCGGGTCGACCAGCACTTCATACAAGTCGACGAGGCCGGCAAACAGGTTGGCATCGCGCGTATGGGTCGCTGAAAAACGGCGAAACGCCGCGTCATCGCTGAACCCGAGCTGGCGCTGCAAATCGGTCAGCCACGGCGTATCGACGTACAGCATCAGGTACGACCAGGGTTGGTCTTCGATCGGGTTGCAGGCGTGGACGTCGCCGGGGTTCATCAGCACCACCGTGCCGGCGCTGACCTCGAAGGCTGACTGCTCATGGAGATAGGTGCTGCGCCCGGCGGTGATTGCCCCGATGGAAAAGTGTTCGTGGGCGTGCCGGGTGTAGCAGACCTCGCGCCCGTCGGCGATGGCGCGGGCTTCAATGAAGGGCAGGGCGTCATCGCGCCAGAAGCGCGGGGCCTTGTCGGCGTTCTTGGCAACGGCGTGCTTCATGCTCTCTCCTCGGCAGGTCAGTGCCGGAGTGTATTAGCTCTCGCCGTCAAAGGCTCGTTGCAGTGTGGCGATATCGAGTTTTTTCATTTGCATCATCGCCTGCATGGCCCGTTGGGATTTTTTCGTGTCGGGGTCTTTGAGCATGTCCATCATCGCGACGGGGACGATCTGCCACGACAGCCCGAACTTGTCTTTCAGCCAGCCACATTGCTGGGCCTCGGGAGCGCCACCGGCCGACAGGTTGCCCCAGTAATGGTCGACTTCTTCCTGGCTCAGGCAATTGACCTGAAACGAAACCGCCTCAGTGAACTTGAACAGGGGGCCGCCGTTGAGGCCGGTGAAACTCTGCCCGTCGAGCTCGAAGCTGACGGTCATGACCGAGCCTTCGGGCCGGCCGTGGAATTCGAAACCGGCGTGGCCGTAATGGGTGATAGCGGTGATTTTCGAATGGTCGAAGATCGAGCAATAG
Source organism: Pseudomonas sp. QLc11A (assembly GCF_052112305.1). NCBI lineage: Bacteria > Pseudomonadati > Pseudomonadota > Gammaproteobacteria > Pseudomonadales > Pseudomonadaceae > Pseudomonas > Pseudomonas sp. QLc11A. The sequence continues at coordinate 38,428 of NZ_JAVAJJ010000021.1, read as the reverse complement.
AACTTCGCCGCTGCTTCGGCCTGATCGTCGAACCACAGGCAGGGCGTGAGTTTTTGTACGCGTTGCATGGCGGGCACTCCTCGGCAGGTTATGCATGCAGGAATACAGCGTAGCCAGCCTGAGTGGGGTCGGCAGTACCGTAGATCGCCAAACAGCCGTTTCAGGGCGCGATCAGAACGCCCACCGGGTGGTCAGTTGCAGGGTGCGCGGTTCGCCATAAAACCCGGTGCCGAAGTTGCCCAGCCCGGTGTAGTAGGTTTTGTCGAACAGGTTCTTCACGTTCAGCGTAGTGCTCAGGTGCTCGTTGAAGCGATAGCGCGCCATCGCGTCCACCAGGGTGTAGACGGGTTGGGTGATCGTTGTGTACTGACCGAAGTTCAGGTCGTCGGCAGGGTCGGGACGGAACACCTTGCCGAAGAATTCGCTTTGCCAATTCAGGCCGGCGCCAACGGTGAGCCCGTCCCACGCGCCTGGCAGGCGGTAGGTGCTGAAGACCCGCACCAGCTGTTCCGGTGCCGTGGTTTGCAGCACCGAACCGTAGACGTAATCACCCTGGGCATCGCGGGTGTGGTTGTAGGTGTAGCCGGCCGACAGGTTCCAGCCGTCACGCAACTCGCCGGCCAGTTCGAACTCGAAGCCTTGGGTGGTGGCGCCCTGGACGGCGCGGTACACCGACTCGGCATCATCGCCGCTGACATGTTCGGCGATGTTGTCCTGTTCGATGCGGTACAGGGCGAAGCTGGCGTTCAGGCGCCCGCCAAAGTATTCGGCCTTGATGCCCGCTTCAAGACTTTTGCCTTGTACCGGATCGAGCAGTTGGCGGTTGGCGTCCTTGCTCATTTGCGGCTGATAGATGCTGGTGTAGCTGGTGTACACCGACCAGGTGTCGTCGAGATCATAGACAAGCCCGGCGTAAGGCGTGACGACACCACTCCGGCGATAACTGTCGCGCAGGTCGGCGCTGTGCGGGTCACTGTAGTCCAGGTCGTCGTGTCCGCTGAAGTTGCTGACACGTGCGCCGAGGATCAGCGCCAGGTCGTCGAGGGGTTTGAGCCGGGCGGCCAGGTAGGCGCCGGTCTGGCGCTGGACGATGTCGTCGGTGCCCACCCGGGGGATCTCGGGTTTGGCAAACTCGCCGCGCCAATCGAAGATACTGCCGTCCACCGGCGGATACACCGAGCCGTACACCGGGATGTCCTGGCGGGTGTTCATCGACATGAACCCGGCGATCAGTTCGTGCTCGCGACCTGCCAGGGTGAACGGTCCGCTCAGGTTGACGTCGACGTTGTCCTGCATCTGGTCGCCCTTGAACTTGCCCATGTACATGAACATGCCTTCACCGCTGACCGGGTCCGGGTTGCCGCCACTGGCGGAGGCGAGGAAGGTATCGTGCTGACGGTGCTTGCGGTCGTAACTGACCTTGAGTGCCCAGTCGTTGGCCAGTTGTTGCTGCACGTTGGCGAACAGCGTCTGGTTGGTGAAATCGCGACGGCTCCAGTCGGTGGCCGGGTTGAAGGAACGGGAGAAATCGGTGCGCGAGCCGTCGCTGTAGTACATCGGGAAACCGGTCCAGCTGGCGCCTCGGGAGCGGGTGTTTTGCTGGTCGATACCGAGGGTGACGAGGGTGTCCGGGGTCAAGTCGGCCTCGACAATGCCGTAGGCGATGTCCCTGGCGTTGCGGTAGTGATCGACGTAGGCGCTGCGGTCCTGATAGACCCCGACCAGACGCCCGCGGACATTGGCGCTGGCGCTCAGCGGGCCGGAAATATCGCCTTCGCTGCGATAGGTGTCCCAGGAGCCGACGGTGCCGCTGACCGAGGCTTTGAATGCCGGGGTCGGGCGCTTGCGAATCAGGTTGACGGTCGCCGAGGGATCACCCGCCCCGGTCATCAGGCCGGTCGCGCCCTTGATGATTTCGACGCGGTCATAGGGGGCCATGTCGGTGCTGGTGGTGCCGTAGTCGTAGACACCGTCGTAGTCGGTATTGACGCCGTCGTACTGGAAGTTGGTGATTGGCAGGCCACGGCTGGAAAACTCCCAGCGCTCGCTGTCGTAGTTTTGCACGCTGATACCGGGCGCGCGGCGCAGGGCGTCGACGATGCTGGTGGCGCCCTGGTCGTCCATGAGTTGGCGGGTGATGACCGTGACCGATTGCGGCGTCTCGCGCAGAGACAGCGGCAGGCCGGTGGCTGAAGACGTCGAGCCGACGGTGTAGGAATGAGAGTCTTCGCTGATCGTCCCGGGTGCCTGCCCGGAAATGTTGGTCGCCCCCAGTTCCAGCGGGCCTTGTATGACGGGGGCGGTGTGCAGCACATACCCGCCGTTCCCCTGGCGTTGCGCTTGCAGGCCGCTGCCTTGCAGCAGTTGTTGCAACGCTTGCTGCTGGCTGTAGACACCGTTGAGCCCCGGGCTGCGTTTGTCGGCAGCGAGTTCATTGTGTCCGGCGAGAAAGATCCCGGCCTGTTCGGCAAAGCGGTTGAGAACGCTCACCAGCGATCCGCCGGCGATTGCGTAATGGCGTGTCTGGTTGCCGGGTTGTTCGCTCTCGACCAGAGGGGTGGCTTGACTGCGCGACACGTCCAGGCCCGGCAAGACCACCGCCAGCGCCAGCACCAGCGGATGCAAGGCGAAGCGCTGGCGAGTAAGGGTGGCGCGCGGCATGGAGTTCCCGGAAGTCGGATCAATCTGCATTCGAAGTGCTTGAAGGATTAACCGAGCGAAAAAGGCAAAAGGGAACCGACGCACCGGAAAAAACGCTCATCAGGTTTTCGGGCCTACGTTGACCCACCACTGCAGCGGCTTCTGCACCCGTACCGGCAATGCCGCTTCCAGCAGGCGCAAGGCCTGATCGGTGTCCTTGAGCGGGAAGGCACCCATGACCGGCAGCCCGGCTACCGCCGGGTCACATCCCAGATGTCCGGGACGATAGCGGCTCAGTTCTTCGAGCAACTGCCCCAGCGGCAGGTTGTCCGCCAGTAACAGGCCGCGGCGCCAGGCTTCGCGGCTGGCCGACGCAGCGGTCGGTGTCGGTGTGTGGTCTTGTGTAAAGCACAACTGCTGTCCGGCCTTGACCACCTGCACTTGACCCTGGGTGGTGCGCACCTCAACTGCGCCTTCGTAGACATTCAACAGCGTTTGCCGGTCTTGTTGGCACACGCTGAAACGCGTACCCAGCGCGCGCAGGCGGCCCTCGACGGTTTGCACCAGCAACGGGCGGCTGGTGTCGCTGGCGGTGTCGACCAACACCTCTCCGGCCTGCAACAGCAGTAACCGCTGTGCGGTGTCGAAACGTACATCCAGTGCACTGAGGGCGTTGAGCCAGATTCGGCTGCCATCGCTGAGCCGGGCTTCCCGGGTTTCGCCGGTGCCGGTGGAGAGGTCGGCGGTCCATCGGGTCAGGGTCAGCGGCAGGGCGCCTTGCCGCCATGCGCTCCAGCCGAGCCAACTGCCCGACACCAGGACCAGCAGGCTCTTGACCGTCTGGCGGCGGCTGATGGAAGCGCGTCCGCTGTTGCGTAATACGTGGCCGGCCGCCTGCTGATGATTGTCCTGTAGCGCGGCAACGCGCTGGCTCACACGCTCGACATAGTGCCACGCGGCCTGGTGCTCGCCGCTTTGCGCCAGCCAGGCTTGCCAATGCTCGCGTTCCTGCTCGCTGGCGTGGTGATCGTTGAGTTGCACGTACCAGCTTGCCGCCTGTTCGAGGCTGGCGTGGCTGATGGCGTTTCTGGCGGCGCGGGTCATTGAATCAGCAGGCCGTCGAGTTCGGCTTCGAGCATTGCGCAATGCATCAGCGCCTGGGCCAGGTACTTTTTCACCATGCGCTCGCTCACGCCGATTTCTTCGGCAATGTTTCGGTAGGGCAGCCCATGCATCTGCGCCAGAACGAACGCATCACGCACCCGCTGGGGCAAGCGCTGCAGCATGGCATCCACTTCGTACAGGGTTTCGACGATGATCGCCCGCTGCTCCGGCGAAGGCTGGACGGCCTGGGGCTGCGCGGCCAGGGTCTCGAGCCAGGCCTGTTCCAGCTGGCGACGACGCCAGTGGTCAATGCACAGACCCCGGGCGATGGTCGCCAGGTAAGAGCGTTCGTGGGTTTCCCCGTCAAACACCTGCGGACGCTTGAGCACCCGTATGAAGGTGTCATGGGCCAGGTCGGCGGCATCGAACGCATTGTTCAAGCGCCGGCGCAACAACTCGTGCAGCCAGTGATGGTGGCTGGCGTAGAGGTTCTGGACGCAGGAGGAGTCGGCAACCGTCATCGTGAGCACATGTCCATGGGCGATCTGCACGCTTATGCAAATAAGAATTGATCGCGATTAAAACAAAAGGCCTATGACTGTGCAAATGATATTGGTTTGCTTTTATCAGGTTCGGCCCGGGCTCGAATGAGCTTGCAGTCGTTATGACTCTTGTGTGTGTCATAAGGACTATTTTTTGCATGAGTCATATTGACTGCGACTTTCTGAGGTCATTGATTTACCGGGAGATATCTCATTGGCACGAAACATGATGCAGAAGAGGTACAACTGAACGCCTTCAGGAAAACGCAAAATGTCCGACTACTTCAGCAACCCTCAGAGATATCGCCAGAGCCCAAGCCTGCTCCGGGTGGTGGCTTGATGCGTAAGCTTGGCGCTGCAGCGCTTTTCAGTGTTGGTTTTCGGCCGTTCTTTCTGGCCGGGGCCGGGTTCGCCAGCTTCTCCGTGGCGGTCTGGGCAATGTGGCTGTACGGCCGTTTACCCCAAGCGCAACCCGTGGGCGGCATGCTGGCCTGGCATCGACATGAAATGCCCTTCGGATTTGCCGCTGCCATCATCGCCGGGTTCCTCCTGACCGCGGTGCCGAACTGGACAGGTCGACCGGGGCTCAAGGGCTGGCCGCTGATCGGCCTGGTGCTGGTGTGGCTGCTGGCGCGGCTGGCCTGGTGGCTGCCGATGCCTGCATCCTTGCTGCTGGCCTTGCAGGTGCCTTTTCTGCCGCTGCTGGCATGGGCGTTGGGGCGCGACCTGGTGGCGGCGGGCAAGCGCGAGAATTATCCGATTCTGTTGATGGTGTCGCTGCTGGCCGGGTGTCAGGCATTGACCTTGCTGGGTTTTGCCGTTGATGACGGCAACCTGCAACGGCATGGCGTGCTGGCCGCCCTGTGGTTGGTCGGTGCGCTGATGAGTGTGATTGGCGGGCGGGTGATTCCGTTCTTTATCCAGCGCGGCTTGAACCGCCCGGCAACGGCTGCGGCCCATCCGTTGCCGGGTAAGGTGCTGCTGGTCAGCGCCATGCTGGCGGCGCTGTCCTTTGCCGCCGGTTTGAATGACGTCCCCCGTGTGTGGCTGGCGCCGCTGTTTGCGTTGATCAGCGCTTTGCATCTGCTGCGCCTGTGGCGCTGGCATGACCGCGGCCTGTGGCGCGTGTCGCTGCTGTGGTCGCTGTACCTGGCTTACGCCTGGCTCGCCGTGGCGACACTGGCCATGGCGCTGTGGCACCTGGGTTGGCTGGCGCAACAAAGCCTGGCCACCCATTCGCTGGCCGTCGGCGGTATCGGCGGGTTGATTCTGGCGATGATCGCGCGGGTCAGTCTGGGGCATACCGGGCGTTTGCTGCAGCCGTCCGGGGCGGTCGTTGCAGGGTTTGCCCTGGTGTTGCTGGCGGGGGCGTGCCGGGTAGGGCTGGTGCCTTTTTCAAGTCTTGGATTGGCGCTGTCGGCGCTGTTGTGGTGTAGCGCTTTTGCGGTTTTTGTCTGGCGCTACACCGGGATCTTGTTGGGGCCAAGGCTCTAGTGAAGGGTTCCAGGGCCGTCCATCGAGGCGGCCTTTGCATGACCGGTGGTCGATGCGCAATGGTCTGGCGGCAAATCTGCGCTTAGCTGAAGGGATACCCGAGGCGCGCGCAGGTTGTACAAGGCTGCAGCGACGCCCCTTCAGATCACCGTGAGTCTGAGGAACCGCGCCATGCTCACCCTGAACATCAATGGCCAGGATCAGGAGCTGGATGTCCCCGCCGACATGCCGTTGCTCTGGGTCTTGCGCGATGTCGCCCACCTTACCGGCACCAAGTTCGGTTGCGGCATGGCCCAATGTGGAGCCTGCACAGTGCACGTCGATGGCGCGCCGCTACGCTCCTGCATCACACCGGCTACTGCCGTCGCCCATGGACAAAAGATTCTCACCATCGAAGGCCTGTCGGCGGACGGCTCGCATCCGGTGCAAAAGGCCTGGGCGGAACTCGACGTGGTTCAGTGCGGTTACTGCCAGTCCGGGCAGATCATGTCGGCGGCGGCGTTGCTGGCGAAAATTCCCAAACCGACCGACAGCGACATCGATCAGGCGCTGTCCGGCAACATCTGCCGCTGCGGCACTTACCCGCGGATTCGCGCGGCGGTCAAGCGCGCCGCCGAGCTGGGTTGAGGTGGCCATGAACAGCATCAACGCGTTATCGCGCCGGGGTTTTCTCAAGGGCAGTGCTGTGCTGGGCGGTGGGCTGGTGGTGGCGTTTGTCATGCCCGGCGCCCATCGGTTCGCCATGGGCGCGGAGAATCAGGGCAACGTGTTTGCCCCCAACGCTTTCCTGCGTATTGGCAATGACAACAGCGTCACCGTGTTGCTCGGCCATTCGGAAATGGGCCAGGGCATCTGGACCGGCCTGACCATGCTGATTGCCGAGGAACTGGACGCCGACTGGTCGAAGATCCGCGTCGAGCATTCCCCTGCATCGGCCGCCGACTACGGTATGCCCGGGTTTGGCGGGATGCAGATCACCGGCGGCTCGACCTCGACCTGGATGGAGTTCGATCGCTATCGTCAGGCCGGCGCGGCGGCGCGCTTGATGTTGATCGATGCCGCGGCCAAGCGTTTCAACGTTGCTCCCTCCGAAATTCATACAGAGTCGGGCGTGGTGGTTGCCGGTGAGCATCGCGCCACCTACGGCGAGTTGGCCGATGACGCCGGACAGCTGCCACCGCCGGACCCCGCCTCGATCAAACTCAAGGACGCGAAAGACTGGCGGCTGATCGGTAAACCCACCCAGCGTCTGGACACACCGGAGAAAATCACCGGCCGGGCGAAATTCGGCATGGACGTGCAGTTCGATGGGCTGATGACGGCGATGGTCGCCCGTTCGCCCACCTTTGGCGGCAGCGTCAAATCCTTTGAAGGCGCCGAGGCGCTGGCGATTCCCGGCGTGCACAAAGTGGTGCAAGTGCCGACGGGCATTGCGGTGATTGCCGATCATTACTGGGCGGCGAAGCTGGGGCGCGATGCGCTGAAAGTCGAGTGGAACCCGGGGCCGAACGCGGGGCTCAATAGCCAGGCGCTGCTGGAAAGCTTCCGCAAACTCGCCGCTACCCCTGGGCTGAACGCCGGTCAGGCGGGCGATACCCCGGCTGCGCTGGCGAAAGCGGCCAAGACCATCGACGCCGAATACAGTGTGCCTTATCTGGCCCACGCGCCGATGGAACCGCTCAACTGCACCGTGAGCATCAGCAAGGACAAGTGCGAAATCTGGACCGGCACCCAGTTCCAGACCCTGGACCAGATGGTCGCCGGGCAAATCACCGGGCTCAAACCCGAGCAGGTCAAGATCCATACCGAGTTTCTCGGCGGCGGCTTCGGGCGCCGGGCCAATCCGACCTCGGATTTCGTCAGCGAAGCGGTGCATGTCGCCAAGGCCGCCGGTGTGCCGGTGAAAACCGTGTGGGCACGGGAGGACGACATCCGTGGCGGCTATTACCGTTCGGCGTTCCTGCACCATGCGCGTATCGGGCTGGGCGCTGACGGCCTGCCGCTGGCCTGGAAGCATGTGATGGTCGGGCAGTCGATCATGGCCGGGACCTCGCTCGAAGCGAGCATGGTCAAGGACGGGATCGACAAGACCTCGGTCGAAGGCGTGGCCGACAGCCCCTACATCGGAGGGCTGGCCAATCACCAGATCGAACTGCACTCGCCACAAACCGGGATCAGCGTGTTGTGGCTGCGTTCGGTGGGGCACACCCACACCGCGTTTGTCATGGAGTCGCTGATCGATGAGCTGGCGACGGCGGCGGGCAAGGACCCGGTGGAGTACCGGCGCACCTTGCTCAAGGACCATCCGCGCCACCTCGGTGTATTGAACCTGGCGGTGGAGAAGGCCAACTGGACGGCGTCGCTGCCCGATGGCCATGCCCTGGGGGTGGCGGTGCATGAATCCTTCGGCAGTTACGTGGCCCAGGTGGCCGAGGTGTCCCAGGACAATCTCGCCATCCGCGTGCACCGCGTGGTGTGTGCGGTGGACTGCGGCATTGCGGTCAACCCGCAGAGCATCGCCGCGCAGATGGAGTCGTGCATCACCTTTGGCCTGAGCTTCGCCTTGCACAGCAAGCTGACGCTCAAGGACGGGCAGGTGGTGCAGTCCAACTATCACGACTATCAGGTGCTGCGGCTCAACGAAATGCCGGTGGTCGAAGTGTATATCGTGCCCAGCAGCAACAAACCCGGCGGTATCGGCGAAGCCGGTGTGCCACCCACGGCGCCGGCTGTGGCCAACGCGGTGTTTGCCCTGACCGGGCAGCGTCTGCGCGAGCTGCCCTTGCAACTGTCGGGGGTGTGAGATGAAACGTCACCACTGGTTGCTCGGGACGGTGATTCTGATCTGTCTTGTGGCCTACGCGTCGCATGTATTCGCCGAAGACCGCGAGGCCTTGCAGGCGTTCGACACCGTGCAGAAGGTCTTCCAGAGCCCGCGTTGCCAGAACTGCCACATTCCCGGGGATTCGCCGCTGCAATTCGATACCGGCGTGCCCCACGCGATGAATGTCGTGCGTGGTATGGACGGCAAGGGCGCCGCCGGGTTGCCCTGTGCAACCTGCCATGGGCAAAGCAATCCACCGGCCAGTTATGGTCCTCATGCGCCGCCCGGGGCGCCACACTGGAGCCTGCCGCCGGCAGCGCAGCGGATGGCCTGGATCGGCCTGCCGGCCGACCGTCTGTGCGCGATGATCAAGGATCGCACCAGCAACGGCGACCGGGACTTCGCCGCGCTGATCAAGCACGTCAGCGACGACAAACTGGTGCTGTGGGGCTGGAACCCGGGTGGCAATCGCGCGCCGGTGCCGGTGCCGCACGACATCTTCGTCAGCCAATTCAAACGCTGGGCCGACGCAGGAGGGCCGTGTCCGGTGGCGGGTAGCTGACCAACGGCACGCTTGCAGGGAGTCAATGCGGGTATGGGCGACTCTAACGTGCATACCAGCAATGGGAGTGAACGATGTTGATCTCAGGCAAAACGGGCAAATCGGGCCGTTCCGCGAGCCCGTTGCTCACGCCACAGCAAGAACGGGAGCGGCTGCGTGAAATGGCGCGCCAGGCCGAGCGAGAGCTGGCGGGTGTGCAAATGGCAAGCATGGATGAGCTGACGCTGCTGTCCAATCGCCATGGCTTCACCGCGCTGGCCCGCCTCGGGCTGGAGGCTTGCCGGGCGCTGGAGACGCCAGCGACGCTGCTGTACTTCTCCCTCGATGAGTTCAAGCGCATCAGCTATCTGTATGGCCGGGCCAAAGGTGACGATGCGCTCAAGACCTTCGCCGATGTCCTGCGTATCGGCTTTCGTGAAAACGATGTGGTCGGCCGGCTCGAAGGCGACCGCTTCGTGGCGCTGCTGACAGGGTCTGGCACCGTGGAGACTGGGGCGATCAAGGCACGACTCAATGAGATACTCGACGAGCGCAACGCTGCGGCGCATCGCAGTTATGACATTCGCTTCAGTGTTGTGCAGGTCGAATATGACCCGGTTGTGCATGGTTCGATCGAGGAGCTGTTGGGGGAGGCTGAAAGTTTGATGAGCCGTTAGGGCTGTGTTGTGTTGGCGGGCCTCTTCGCGGGCAAGCCCGCTCCCACAATGGCCGGCGGTGTTCTCAAATGATCGGATGACCACAAGACCCTGTGGGAGCGGGCTTGCCCGCGAAGGCGGCCGAACAGGCAGCGCATATCCTCACTTGGCAAACAACTGCCCAATATCCTTGAACGCCTTGAATTCCAGCGCATTCCCGCAAGGATCGAACAGAAACATCGTCGCCTGTTCGCCCACCAGCCCCTGAAAACGAATCCCCGGCTCAATCACGAAGCGAGTTCCCAGCGACTTCAGCCGCTCGGCCAGCGCTTCCCACTCCGCCATCCCGAGCACCACGCCAAAATGCGGCACCGGCACATCGTGGCCATCGACGGCGTTGGTGTGGGCTGCCTCTTGCGAAGGGTTTTTCGGCGCCAGGTGAATCACCAGTTGATGGCCGAAAAAATTGAAATCGACCCAATGGTCGCTCGACCGACCTTCTTCCAGGCCAAACACCGCGCCATAGAAGTGCCGGGCGGCGGGCAAGTCGTAGACCGGAATGGCCAGGTGAAAAGGGGAGAGCTGCATCGGGCGAACCTCGTTGGTGGGTGGGCGTGGGTTGAGTTTAGTCCTGTGCTTTTTGATTGAAAGACGATAATTTTTGCGTCGAGCTCAAATAATGTCGATCAATCGAGGCCGCCATGCTGCGAGAACTGAAAACCTTTGTCGCCGTGGCGCGTCACGGCACGTTCGCCGCGGCCGGCATGCACATCGGCCTGACGCAGTCGGCGGTCAGCGCGCAGATTCGCAATCTGGAACAGGCCCTGGGCATCCGTCTGTTCGACCGCACCGGCCGCCAGGCGCTGCTCAATGCGGCGGGGCAGCGTGCATTGCCGATGGCCAGGGAAATGCTCGAGACCTTCAGCCGCATGGCGGTCAGTGACGATGTCAGCGAGTACCGTGGCGAGTTGAAAATCGGCGCGGTGGCGACCGCCCAGACCGGGCTGCTGCCTCAGGCGCTGCTGCGATTGCGCCAGCAGGCGCCCTTGCTGGAGCCCAGGCTGGTGCCGGGTGTGTCACTGAACCTGCTGAGTCAGGTGGACACCGGGGAAGTGGACCTGGCGATCCTGATCAAGCCGCCATTCGAGCTGCCCAAGGAATTGTCCGCGCAGGTGATTCGCCGGGAGCCGTTCGTGCTGATCGTACCGGCGAACCTGGACGGCGATGCCCCGTTGCAACTGCTCGCCGAGCACCCGCATGTGCGCTACGACCGCAATTCGTTTGGCGGGCGACTGGTGACGCGGTTCTTGCGCGAACAGCAGATCGAGGTGCACGGGGCGCTGGAACTGGATGAGCTGGAGGCCATTGTCAAAATGGTTGAGTGTGGGTTGGGGATTTCGTTGTTGCCGCAGGCGGGGTTGTGGCTTGAGCATGGGGCCGGGGTGCGAGTCATTCCCTTGGGCGAGTTGACGTTCTATCGGGAGATTGTGTTGTTGCAGCGCTATAGTCAGCGGACTCAGCCGATTCAGCAGTTGTTCGCCCAATGCCTGACACAACTCTAACCCTGTAGGAGCGAGCTTGCTCGCGAAGGTCGTTAACGATAACGCGCGCAGTCTGGATGAACGCGGCGTGCCCGGGTTTTTCGCGAGCAAGCTCGCTCCTACAGGGGGCGGCTGCATCGGCCGGGGAAATCACAGGCATAAAAAACCCGCCAAAAGAGACGGGTTTTTATTGGCTGACCGAAGATTACTCTTCGAGGCTGCCCATGGCCGTGGTGTTGAAGCCACCGTCCACGTACATGATTTCACCGCTGATGCCGGACGCCAGGTCCGAGCACAGGAAGGCGCCGGCGTTGCCGACTTCTTCGATGGTGACGTTGCGGCGCAGCGGAGTTTGCGCTTCGTTGGCGGCCAGCATCTTGCGGAAGTTCTTGATGCCGGAAGCGGCGAGGGTACGGATCGGACCGGCCGATACGCAGTTGACGCGGGTACCGTCCGGGCCCAGGGAGCCGGCCAGGTAACGTACGCCGGCTTCCAGGGAAGCCTTGGCCATGCCCATCACGTTGTAGTTCGGCATGGTGCGCTCGGCGCCCAGGTACGACAGGGTCAGCAGGCTGCCGTTGCGGCCTTTCATCATTTCGCGGCCGGCCTTGGCCAGGGCCACGAAGCTGTAGGCGCTGATGTCGTGAGCGATGCGGAAACCTTCACGGGTGGTGGCTTCGGTGAAGTCGCCGTCCAGTTGGTCGCCCGGGGCGAAGCCCACGGAGTGCACGATGCAGTCCAGGCCGTCCCACTTCTTGCCCAGCTCAACGAAGACCTTGGCGATTTCTTCATCGCTGGCCACGTCGCACGGGAAGCACAGGTCAGGGTTGGAGCCCCAGCTCTGTGCGAACTCTTCGACACGACCCTTGAGTTTGTCGTTCTGATAAGTGAAGGCAAGCTCAGCGCCCTCGCGATGCATGGCGGCAGCAATGCCGGATGCGATGGACAGCTTGCTGGCGACACCGACGATCAGTACGCGCTTACCGGCGAGAAAACCCATGTGTTGCTCCTCTTTCAGGTTATTGCGCAGTGGCCGGAGCCAAAAAAGCGGCTTCCAGCAACTGCTGTGTATACGGATGTTGGGGGGCGGCAAAAATGCTTTGCGCGTCTCCCTGTTCGACCACTTGGCCATGCTTGACCACCATCAGCTGGTGGCTCAGCGCTTTCACCACAGCCAGGTCATGGCTGATAAACAGATACGTCAGGTTGTACTTGGTTTGCAGCGAACGCAAAAGCTCCACTACCTGGCGTTGTACCGTGCGGTCGAGGGCCGAAGTCGGCTCGTCCAGCAAAATCAACGCCGGTTTTAACACCAATGCCCGGGCAATGGCGATTCTCTGCCGTTGCCCGCCGGAAAATTCGTGGGGGTAGCGGTGCCGGGTGTCCGGATCCAGGCCTACCTCCTTGAGTGCTGCAATGATCGCTTGTTCCTGTTCCGCCTCGGTGCCCATCTTGTGGATCCGCAGGCCTTCGCCAACGATGTCGTTCACGCACATCCGCGGGCTCAGGCTGCCGTACGGGTCCTGAAACACCACTTGCATCTGCCGCCGCAGCGGCCGGACCTGTTGCTGTGTCAGGCTGTCCAGCGGCTGGCCTTCAAAGCGAATGGCGCCTTTGCTGGCGATCAACCGCAAAATCGCCAGGCCCAGGGTCGATTTGCCGGAACCGCTTTCACCCACTATCCCCAGGGTCTGGCCCTGGGGCAGGCTGAAGTTGATGCCGTCGACCGCCTTGACGTAATCCACCGTGCGCTTGAGCAAGCCTTTCTTGATCGGAAACCAGACTTTCAGGTCCTCGACCGCCAGCAAGGGCGGGCCGATCACGTTGCTGGCAGGCTTGCCGCCGGGCTCCGCTGCCAGCAGTTCCCGAGTGTACGGATGCTGCGGCGCGCGGAACAATTCTTCGCACGATGCCTGTTCGACGATGCAACCTTGCTGCATGACACATACGCGATGCGCAATTCTTTGCACAAGGTTCAAATCGTGGCTGATCAGCAGCAGCGCCATGCCCAGGCGGGCCTGCAATTGCTTGAGCAATTCGAGGATTTTCAGCTGAACGGTCACGTCCAGCGCGGTGGTCGGCTCGTCGGCGATCAGCAGTTCCGGTTCGTTGGCCAGGGCCATGGCGATCATCACCCGCTGACGCTGGCCGCCGGACAATTCGTGGGGCAGGGCCTTGAGGCGCTTGTGTGGCTCGGGGATGCCGACCATCTCCAGCAGTTCCAGGGTGCGTTTGGTCGCCACCTTGCCGCTCAGGCCCTTGTGGATGCCCAGCACCTCGTTGATCTGCTTTTCGATCGAGTGCAGCGGGTTGAGCGAGGTCATCGGCTCCTGGAAGATCATTGCAATCCGGTTGCCACGGATGTGGCGGATGGTTTTTTCCTTCAGGTCCAGCAGGTTCTGCCCGGAATACTCGATGGTGCCGGAGGGATGGCGGGCGAGCGGGTAGGGCAGCAGGCGCAGGATCGAATGCGCGGTCACCGATTTACCGGAACCGCTCTCGCCGACCAGGGCCAGGGTTTCGCCGCGCCTGATGTCGAAGCTGACGCCTTCGACGGCCCGCTGACAACGATTGCCGACGACAAACTCGACGGACAGGTTGCGCACTTCGATCAGATTGTCCTGATTCATTTCACTTCCTCGGGTCGAAGGCATCGCGAGCGGATTCGCCGATGAACACCAGCAGGCTCAACATCAGGGCCAGCACCGCAAAGGCGCTGATGCCCAGCCAGGGCGCCTGCAGGTTTGATTTACCCTGGGCCACCAGTTCACCCAGCGACGGGCTGCCCGCCGGCAGACCGAAACCGAGGAAGTCCAGGGCGGTCAATGTGCCGATGGCGCCGGTGAGGATGAATGGCATGAAGGTCATGGTCGAGACCATCGCATTGGGCAGGATATGGCGGAACATGATCGCGCCGTTCTGCATGCCCAGGGCGCGGGCGGCACGCACGTATTCCAGGTTGCGCCCGCGCAGGAATTCGGCGCGCACCACGTCCACCAGGCTCATCCACGAGAACAGCAGCATGATCCCCAGCAGCCACCAGAAGTTGGGTTGCACGAAGCTGGCAAGGATGATCAGCAGGTACAGCACCGGCAGCCCGGACCAGATCTCCAGGAAGCGCTGCCCGGCCAGGTCCACCCAGCCGCCGTAAAAACCCTGCAAGGCGCCTGCGATCACGCCGATGATCGAACTGAACACGGTCAGGGTCAGGGCGAACAGCACCGAAATGCGGAAACCGTAGATCACCCGGGCCAGCACGTCGCGGCCCTGGTCGTCGGTGCCCAGCAGGTTGTCCGTCGAGGGCGGGGCCGGGGCCGGGACTTTCAGGTCGTAGTTGATGCTCTGGTAGCTGTAGGGAATCGGCGCCCACAGCACCCAGGCGTCCTTGGCCTTGAGCAGTTCGCGGATGTACGGGCTCTTGTAGTTGGCTTCCAGCGGAAATTCGCCGCCGAAGGTGGTTTCCGGGTAGCGCTTGAGCGCCGGGAAGTACCAGTTGTTGTCGTAATGCACCGCCAGCGGCTTGTCGTTGGCGATCAACTCGGCACCCAGGCTGGCGCCGAACAGGATCAGGAACAGCCACAGCGACCACCAGCCACGCTTGTTGGCCTTGAACAGTTCAAAGCGTCGGCGATTGAGAGGGGACAGGTTCATCTCAATGCTCCCGGCTTTCGAAGTCGATGCGCGGATCGACAAAGGTGTAGGTGAGGTCGCCGATCAGTTTCACCACCAGCCCCAGCAACGTGAAGATGAACAGCGTGCCGAACACCACCGGGTAATCGCGGTTGATCGCCGCTTCGAAACTCATCAGGCCCAGGCCGTCAAGGGAGAAGATCACCTCCACCAGCAGCGAACCGGTGAAGAAGATACCGATAAAGGCTGAAGGGAAACCGGCGATCACCAGCAGCATGGCGTTGCGGAACACATGGCCGTACAGCACGCGGTGGTTGGTCAGGCCCTTGGCCCTGGCGGTGATCACGTACTGCTTGTTGATCTCGTCGAGGAAACTGTTTTTGGTCAGCAGGGTCATGGTCGCGAAGTTGCCGATCACCAGTGCGGTCACCGGCAGCGCCAGGTGCCAGAAGTAGTCGAGGATCTTGCCGCCCATGCTCAGTTCATCGAAGTTGTTCGAGGTCAGCCCGCGCAACGGGAACCAGTCCAGATAGCTGCCGCCGGCGAATACCACGATCAACAGGATGGCGAACAGGAACGCCGGGATCGCGTAGCCGACGATGATTGCCGAACTGGTCCAGACGTCGAAATGGCTGCCGTGTCGCGTGGCCTTGGCGATCCCCAGCGGGATCGACACCAGGTACATGATCAGGGTGCTCCACAGCCCGAGGGAGATCGAGACCGGCATCTTTTCCTTGATCAGGTCGATGACCTTGGCGTCGCGAAAGAAGCTGTCGCCGAAATCCAGCGACGCATAGTTCTTGACCATGATCCACAAGCGTTCGGGCGCCGATTTGTCGAAGCCGTACATGTGCTCGATTTCCTTGATCAGCGCCGGGTCCAGGCCCTGGGCGCCGCGATAGGCCGAGCCTGCCACCGAGACTTCGGCACCGCCGCCGGCGATGCGGCTGGTGGCGCCTTCGAAGCCTTCGAGCTTGGCGATCATCTGTTCCACCGGCCCGCCCGGGGCGGCCTGGATGATCACGAAATTGATCAGCAAGATGCCGAACAGGGTCGGAATGATCAGCAACAGTCGACGAAAAATGTACGCCAGCATCTGATTACTCCGTGCCCGCAGGATCGGCCTGCAGTATGGTTTCGACTTCTATCGCCGGCTTGATGTCGGGCTTGACCCACCAGGTGGCCGTGCCGATGTCGTACTTGGGCGAGACCTTCGGGTGGCCGAGGTGGTTCCAGTACGCCACGCGCCAGGTCTTGATGTGCCAGTTGGGTATTACGTAATAGCCCCATTGCAGAACGCGGTCCAGCGCGCGGGCATGGGCCACCAGGCTTTTGCGCGAATCGGCGTTGATCAGTCGCTCGACCAGTTGATCGACCACCGGATCTTTGAGCCCCATGGAATTGCGACTGCCGGGTTTGTCGGCGGCGGCCGACATCCAGAATTCCCGTTGTTCGTTACCCGGTGAGTTGGACTGCGGGAAGCTGCCGACGATCATGTCGAAGTCCCGGGAACGCACGCGGTTGATGTACTGCGAGACGTCGACCCGGCGGATCACCAGATCGATACCCAGGTCGCTCAGGTTGCGCTTGAACGGCAGCAGTACCCGTTCGAATTCGGTCTGGGCCAACAGGAACTCAATGACCACCGGCTTGCCGGTGGCGTCGACCATTTTGTCATCGACGATGCGCCAGCCGGCCTCCTGCAACAGTTGATAGGCTTGCCGTTGCTGGGCGCGGATCATGCCACTGCCGTCGGTAGTCGGGTTCTGGAAGGCTTCGCTGAACACCTGCGACGGCAGCTTGGCGCGGAACGGTTCGAGGATCGCCACCTGCTCGGCGTCAGGCAGGCCGGTGGCAGCCATTTCCGAGTTCTCGAAGTAACTGCGGGTACGCACATAGGCCCCGTTGAACAGTTGCTTGTTGGTCCATTCGAAATCCAGCAACAGTGACAGGGCCTGGCGCACACGCACATCCTGGAACACCGGGCGACGCATATTGAACACGAAGCCTTGCATGCCGGTCGGGTTGCCGTTGGGAATCTGCTCCTTCACCAGTCGGCCCTCGGTGACCGCCGGGATGTTGTAGGCGTTGGCCCAGTTCTTCGCGGTCATCTCCAGCCAGTAGTCGAACTGCCCGGCCTTGAGCGCTTCCAGGGCCACGGTGTTGTCGCGGTAGTAATCGGTGGTCATCACGTCGAAGTTATAGAAACCGCGATTGACCGGCAGGTCCTTGCCCCAGTAATCCTTGACCCGCTCGTAGCGCACCGAGCGCCCGGCCTTCACTTCGCCGACCTTGTACGGGCCGCTGCCCAACGGGATCTCGAGGTTGCCCTTGTTGAAGTCGCGGTCGGCCCACCAATGCTTGGGCAGCACCGGCAACTGGCCGAGGATCAGCGGCAGCTCGCGGTTGTTGGTGTGCTTGAACTTGAACAGCACGGTCAACGGGTCTTCGGCGATCACTTCGGCCACGTCGTTGTAGTAACCGCGGTACATCGGTGCGCCGTCCTTGGTCAGCATCTGGAAGCTGAACACCACGTCCTCGGCGCGTACCGGATGGCCGTCATGGAAGCGAGCTTCGGGGCGCAGGTAGAAGCGCACCCAGCCGTTGTCCGGGGCTTTCTCGATCAGCCGGGCGATCAGGCCGTACTCGGTGAACGGTTCGTCCAGGCCTTGCTTGGCCAGGGTGTCGTAGATGATGCCGATATCATCCGCCGGCACGCCTTTGCTGATGAACGGGTTGAGGCTGTCGAAGCCACCGAATCCGGCCTGGCGGAAGATCCCGCCCTTGGGCGCGTCGGGATTGACGTAGTCGAAGTGCTTGAAGTCGGCCGGGTATTTCGGCGGCTCGTTGTACAGGGTCACGGCGTGTTGCGGGGCGGCGCAGGCCAGTCCGGCGAACAACAGGCCGCTGGCCTGCAGGAGCAGGGTGCGGATGGGGGTCATTGATCTTTCTCCGAAGATTTCAGCCACCACGCATTCAGGCCCAGGGTGTAAGGCGGCGTGGTGACAAAGGCGAGCCGGTTGCGGTACGCCAGACGGTGATAATTGAGGTACCAGTTGGGAACGATGTAGTGCTGCCACAGCAGCACGCGGTCAAGGGCCTTGCCGGCGGCGACTTGCTGGTCACGGGTCTGGGCGGCCAGCAACTGTTCGAGCAGATGGTCGACCACCGGGTTGGCAATGCCTGCGTAGTTCTTGCTGCCCTTGACCCCCGCCTGGCTGGAATGAAAGTACTGCCATTGTTCCAGGCCCGGGCTGAGGGTCTGGTTGAGGGTCATCAGGATCATATCGAAATCGAACTGGTCGAGGCGCTGTTTGTATTGCGCGCGATCGACCGTGCGCAGCCGCGCATCGATGCCGATGCTGGCGAGGTTCTCGACATAAGGCTGGAGGATGCGTTCCAGATTCGGGTTGACCAGCAACAGCTCCAGGCGCAAGGGTTGGCCTGCGGCGTTTTGCAGGTGCTGGCCATTGAGCTTCCAGCCGGCTTCGGCGAGCAGGCCGAGGGCTTTGCGCAAGGTCTCCCGGGGGATGCCGCGGCCATCGGTCTGCGGCAGGCTGAACGGCTCGGTAAAGAGCCTGGCCGGCAGTTGTTCACGGTAGGGCTTGAGCAACAGCCATTCATGCCCGACCGGCAAGCCGCCGGCCGAGAACTCGCTGTTGGGGTAATAGCTCATGGCGCGCTTGTAGGCACCGCTGAACAGCGCGCGGTTGGTCCATTCAAAGTTGAACATCAGCCCCAGTGCTTCACGGACCCTGGCATCCGAGAAAGTCGGTCGGCGGCTGTTCATGAACAGGCCCTGGGTCTGGGTCGGGATCTGGTGGGGAATCTGTGCCTTGATCACGTCACCACGGCGTAGGGCGGGGAAGTTGTAGCCGGTGTCCCAGTTCTTCGCCTGATGCTCGATATAGATGTCGAATTCACCGGCCTTGAACGCCTCGAATGCGACGTCGCTGTCGCGGTAGAACTCGACTTCCATGCGGTCGACGTTGTACTTGCCGCGATTGACCGACAGGTCCTTGCCCCAATAATCCTTGACCCGTTCGAAGACGATCTGGCGTCCTGGCGTGACCGTCGTGATGCGGTACGGCCCGCTGCCCAGTGGCGGTTCGAACGTGGTGGCCTTGAAGTCACGGCCCTTCCAGTAGTGCTGTGGCAACACCGGCATTTCGCCCAGGCGCAGGATCAGCAGCGGATTGCCGGCGCGCTTGAACACGAAACGGATGCGCTGGGGGTTGAGGATGTCGACCCGCAGCACCTCCTGAAGGTTGGTGCGGTACAGCGGATGCCCTTCCTTGAGCAGCGTGCGGTAGGAGAACGCAACGTCGAAGGCGGTAATCGGCGTGCCGTCATGGAAGCGTGCTTCAGGACGCAGGTTGAACACCACCCAACTGCGGTCCTCGCTGAACTCCACCGACTGGGCGATCAGGCCATAGCTGGACGCGGGCTCGTCACCCGACGGCGCGTACTGCCCGGTGCCGACCATCAGCGGTTCGTTGAGTTCGTTGATGCCGTATTGCAGGAAGTTCGGCGTGGTGACCGGGCTGGTGCCCTTGAAGGTGTACGGGTTGAGCGTATCGAAGGTGCCAAACGCCATCACCCGCAACGTACCGCCTTTGGGCGCTTGCGGGTTGACCCAGTCGAAGTGGGTAAATCGGGCCGGGTACTTGAGCGTGCCGAACTGCGCATAACCATGGCTTTCGCTGATCGTCGCGCTTGCGGTGGAGCTCAAGGCCAGGCTGATCAGGAGCAGGGGCAGGGGACGCTTCAAATAGGAGATCCGATCCAGGCGGCTTGGGCTTTGTGGACCGTACAGTAACAGCTTGTATGGACAGGAAAAAGACGGGGGGCAAATGCGTAATATCGGCCGGGCCACAATCCCTGTGGGAGCGAGCTTGCTCGCGATGGCGGCGTGTCAGTCGCCATCAATGCAAACTTATACGCCGTCATCGCGAGCAAGCTCGCTCCCACAGGTTTTTGAGCAGCCCACAAAAACTGTGAAGACATAAAAAAGCCCCTGAAATCAGGGGCTCTTTTTTAATGCGGATTGGCCACTGTCAACATCTGGCCGGGCTTCAGCGCCTGGCCGACACGAGGATTCCAGCGCTTGAGGTGCTGCATCTCGACGTTGAAGCGCTTGGCCACGATGTACAGCGAGTCGCCTTGCTGGACCTTGTACTTGGTCTGCTGCTTTTTGGAGTTGGCGGCAATCACGGTGTTGACGCGCCCGGAGCTGCGTTTGCTGTTGTCCTGCATCACCAGGGTCTGGCCGGGCTTGAGATTCTTGCCGGTCAGTTTGTTCCAGCGTTGCAGGTCCTTCACGTCAACGTTGTTGGCCTTGGCGATGGAGCCGAGGTTGTCCCCCCGCTTGACCCGGTAGGACCGCCTGGCGCTGGCGACCTGGGTGTCGTCGGCACCTTCGAAGACCGGCTTGAGCGATTTCTTGCTGATCAACTCTTCAGGACGCATGGTCTGCAGGCTGCTGGTCAGCAGTTGCGCCTTGGAAGTCGGCACCAGCAGGTGCTGCGGGCCGTCGATGGTGGTGCGCTGCTTGAAGGCCGGGTTGAGCTGGAACAGTTCATCTTCGTCGATGTTGGCCACTTCAGCGACCTTGGACAGGTCCATGCGCTGGTTGATTTCGACGACCTGGAAATAGGGTTCGTTGGCGATCGGGTTGAGGTTCACGCCGTAGGCTTCCGGCGCCATCACCACTTGCGACAGCGCCAGCAACTTCGGCACGTAGGCCTGGGTTTCGGAGGGCAGTGGCAGGTTCCAGTAATCGGTCGGCAGACCGAGACGCTCGTTGCGCTCGATGGCCCGGCTGACGGTGCCTTCGCCGGCGTTGTAGGCCGCCAGGGCCAGCATCCAGTCGCCGTTGAACATGTCGTGCAGGCGGGTCAGGTAATCCAGCGCGGCGGTGGTCGACGCGGTGATGTCGCGACGGCCATCATAGAAACGGGTCTGGCGCAGGTTGAAGTAACGCCCGGTGGACGGGATGAATTGCCAAAGACCCACCGCGTTGGCCCGGGAATAGGCCATCGGGTTGTAGGCACTCTCAATCACTGGCAGCAGGGCCAGTTCCAGCGGCATGTTGCGTTCTTCAAGGCGCTCGACGATGTAGTGAATGTAGAGGCTGCCACGTTCACCGGCGTTTTCGAGGAAAGACGGATTGCTGGCGAACCACAGGCGCTGCTGCTCGATACGCGGGTTGACACCCAGCCCGTCCTGCAACTGGAAGCCTTGGCGCATACGCTCCCAGACGTCCTGTGGAATTTGCGGGCTGGGCTTTTCGCTGAGCCAGATCGGCTTCTGCTTGGCGCGCGCGGCGATGTTCTGCGTGTGCGCCGCATCGGTCTGCGGCGCATGGCTGGAACAGCCCGCCAGGGTGGCGGACACAGCCACCGCAATGGCTTGAGCCAGGCGGGTCAATGCGTCGGAACTGATGGCTTTGCGAATAGGTGACGACATTGGCTGGAAGTAAGTTCCGGGCAAAAATGTCGGGCGATTCTAGAAAGCGCACCCTGCGCGGTCAACCTTTCAGAATTGTTACAGCCTTTGGGGACCCCTTTAGAACGTGTCTTTCCAAGCGCGAAGCGCAGCAAAAACCATATCGGGCGCCGAGTTATCGGTGCCGGTCCGTTCGTCCGCTTTTTCTTTAACGGATGTTTCACCGGCGCGCAAAAACGGGTTTGTCAGCTTTTCCAGTGCCAGTGTCGACGGCAGCGTCATGATCCCGGATTCCCGTTGGCGGGTGACTTTGGCCAGGCGTTCGGCCGTATCCGGATTGTTCGGTTCGACGGCTGCGGCAAACTTCAGATTGCTCAGGGTGTATTCGTGGGTGCAGTAGACCAGCGTGTCTTCCGGCAACTCCGCGAGACGTGTCAGCGAGCTGTACATTTGCTGTGGCGTGCCTTCGAACAACCGCCCGCAACCGGCGGCAAACAGGGTGTCGCCGCAGAACAGCAAGCCGTGATGGTAATAGACGATATGTCCCAGGGTGTGGCCGGGGACCGCGAAGATATCGAAGTCCAGCCCGAGCACGCTGATGCGCTCGTTGTCCTTGAGCGCAACGTCCCGCGCCGGGATCTTTTCGCTGGCCGGACCATAGACTTTCGCGTCCGTCGCTTTTTTCAGCTGTTCGACCCCGCCGACGTGGTCATGATGGTGGTGAGTGATCAAAATATCACTCAGTACCCAGCCCGGATTGGCCGCAAGCCAGGCGTGTACCGGGGCGGCATCACCCGGGTCGACCACCGCGCAGCGTTTGCTGCGGTGGTCTTGTAACAACCAGATGTAGTTGTCGGTGAAGGCGGGCAGGGCTGTGATCTGTATCATCGTCGGATTCGCCAAGCGGAAAACAATGGCGCATCTTAGAACTTCCTGGCGTGTTGGAGAATGCAATGACTGATAAAGCGTTCGCACAGGCTGATCCTGACTGGCTGGCGTTGATCAGCGCCGCCCGCGAGTGGCTGGAAGGTCCGATCGGGCAATTCCTGCTGGACGAAGAGCGTCGCATGCTCGAAGACGAGCTCGGGCGGTTCTTTGGTGGCTATCTGGTGCATTACGGTCCGTCGGCCCAGACCCCGCCGTCAGCGCCGCAGGTGCAGCGCAACGTACGCCTTGGCGCGCCGTTGCCGGGGGTCGAGATCGTCTGTGAAGAACAGGCCTGGCCGCTGAGCGAGCACGCTGCCGACGTGGTGGTGTTGCAGCATGGCCTGGATTTCTGCCTGTCGCCCCACGGGTTGCTTCGCGAGGCTGCAAGCAGCGTGCGCCCCGGCGGGCATCTGCTGATCGTCGGCATCAATCCCTGGAGCAGTTGGGGCCTGCGGCATGTGTTTGCCCAGGATGGGTTGCGCAAGGCGCGCTGCATTTCGCCGTCACGGGTCGCGGACTGGCTGAACCTGCTGGGCTTCGCGCTGGAGAAACGCCGCTTCGGGTGCTATCGTCCGCCGCTTGCGTCTGCGGCGTGGCAAACCCGCCTGGCCGGATGGGAGCGCAAGGCCGGTGACTGGCAACTGTCGGGTGGCGGCTTCTATTTATTGGTGGCGCGCAAGATCGTGGTGGGCCTGCGACCGGTCCGTCAGGAGCGGCGCGAGCCGATGGGCAAATTGATTCCTTTGCCGATGGCCAAGGTCAACCGTCGCAATATCGAACCGTAACACACACTTTTTCATTTGCGGCCGGGCCTGTCCCGGCTTCGGGCGTCGTCGATCTGCGATCGGCGGGCCAGCGCATTTTCTGGATAGATTGGCATGAGCGATAGCGTAGAACTGTTCACCGACGGCGCCTGCAAGGGCAACCCCGGCCCTGGCGGCTGGGGCGCACTGCTGGTGTGCAAGGGCGTTGAAAAGGAACTCTGGGGCGGCGAAGCCAATACCACCAACAACCGCATGGAGCTGATGGGTGCGATCCGTGGCCTGGAAGAGCTCAAGCGTCCCTGTGAGGTGCTGCTGGTGACCGACTCCCAGTACGTGATGAAGGGCATCAACGAGTGGATGGACAACTGGAAGAAGCGCGGCTGGAAAACCGCGGCGAAGGAGCCGGTGAAAAACGCTGATCTGTGGAAGTTGCTCGACGAGCAGGTCAACCGCCACAAGGTCACCTGGAAATGGGTGCGCGGGCACATTGGCCATCACGGCAACGAACGCGCCGACCAGTTGGCCAACCGTGGCGTTGACGAAGTGCGCGGGTACAAGCAGGACTGATTTGGGCTCGACTGCTGGACCGAGTCGTGGCCTTCGCGAGCAGGCTCGCTCCCACAGTTGATCTCCATATGCCGAAGAGCCCTTGTGAGCGAGCCCGCTCGCGAAGGGCGCAACACGGTCCACCTGAAAGACCCGGGCGAGCGTGTTAACATCACCGCTTTTGCACGATTGACCGATTGAGAGCTGAGCACTGATGGCCACCAGATCCGTTGTACTCGACACCGAAACCACCGGCATGCCGGTGACCGACGGCCACCGGATTATCGAAATCGGTTGTGTCGAGTTGATCGGCCGACGCCTGACGGGCCGGCACTTTCATGTGTACCTGCAGCCCGATCGCGAAAGTGACGAGGGCGCCATCGGCGTCCACGGCATTACCAACGAATTCCTCGTGGGCAAGCCGCGTTTTGCCGAGGTGGCCGAAGAATTCTTCGAGTTCATCAAGGGCGCGCAGCTGATCATCCATAACGCGGCGTTCGACGTTGGCTTCATCAACAACGAATTCGCCCTGATGGGGCAGCAGGACCGCGCGGACATCACGCAGCACTGCACGATCCTCGACACCCTGATGATGGCCCGGGAACGTCACCCGGGGCAGCGCAACAGCCTCGACGCCTTGTGCAAACGTTATGGCGTCGACAACTCCGGCCGTGAGCTGCACGGCGCCTTGCTCGACTCCGAGATTCTCGCCGACGTCTACCTGACCATGACCGGCGGGCAGACCAGCCTGTCCCTGGCCGGTAACGCCTCCGATGGCAATGGCTCCGGTGAAGGGGCGGACAATTCGGCCACCGAAATCCGCCGTTTGCCGGCGGATCGCCAGCCAACGCGCATCATCCGCGCCAGCGAAGACGACCTGGCCCGCCACGCGGCGCGCCTGGAAATCATCGGCAAATCCGCTGGTGCCCCGGCGTTGTGGGTGCAGTTGGCTGAGGCTGAGGCGCAGGCGTAACTCCCCCCATTTTGCAACCACTGCTTTTGTGGCGAGGGGGCTTGCCCCCGTTCGGCTGCGAAGCAGACATAATTCCATTCTCTGCGGTTTATCCGAAAGATTGTTGGGGGTCGCTTCGCGACCCAACGGGGGCAAGCCCCCTCGCCACAGGCAAGCCCCCTCGCCACAGGGAAGCGCTCTCGTCGCCACAAAGTGGTGCATCCCGCTCGCCACTTGCGCGGTAACACTCTACCCTGAGGTGATTGGCAGGCTCTGGTCTGCCGCCTCAGGACACTGAGCCTCATGTATAAAGATTTGAAATTCCCGGTCCTGATTGTCCATCGCGACATCAAGGCCGACAGCGTCGCCGGCGACCGCGTGCGGGGGATTGCCCGGGAGCTGGAGCAGGAAGGGTTCAGCGTCGTTTCGGCGGTGAACTACACCGAAGGACGACTGGTGGCGTCGACGTACCATGGCCTGTCCTGCATGTTGATAGCGTCTGAGGACGCCAGCACCCATTCCCATTTATTGCAAAACATGGCCGAACTGATCGGTCTGGCGCGAGTGCGTGCGCCGGATCTGCCGATCTTCGCCCTGGGCGAAAAAGTGACCCTGGAAAACGCGCCCGCCGATGCCATGGCCGAGCTCAACCAGCTGCGCGGCATTCTTTACCTGTTTGAAGACACCGTGCCCTTTCTTGCCCGGCAGGTGGCCCGTGCTGCGCGCAAGTACCTTGATGGCCTGTTGCCGCCATTCTTCAAGGCCCTGGTGCAGCACACCGCGGATTCCAATTACTCGTGGCACACCCCCGGTCACGGCGGAGGGGTGGCGTATCACAAAAGTCCGGTCGGGCAGGCGTTTCACCAGTTTTTCGGGGAAAACACCCTGCGCTCGGATCTTTCGGTGTCGGTGCCGGAGCTCGGGTCCTTGCTCGATCACACCGGCCCCCTGGCTGAAGCCGAGGCCCGCGCAGCCCGCAACTTTGGTGCCGATCACACCTTTTTCGTGATCAATGGCACGTCCACGGCCAACAAGATTGTCTGGCATTCGGTGGTCGCTCGCGATGACCTGGTGCTGGTGGATCGCAATTGCCACAAGTCGGTGCTGCACTCGATCATCATGACCGGCGCGATCCCGCTGTACTTGTGTCCGGAGCGTAATGAGCTGGGGATCATCGGCCCGATTCCCCTGAGCGAGTTCAGCCGCGAATCGATCCAGGCCAAGATCGACGCCAGCCCGCTGACCAAGGGGCGTGCACCGAAGGTCAAGCTTGCCGTAGTGACCAATTCGACCTATGACGGCCTTTGCTACAACGCCGAACTGATCAGGCAGCAACTGGGCAACAGCGTCGAGGTATTGCACTTCGACGAGGCCTGGTACGCCTATGCGGCGTTCCATGAGTTTTTTGCCGGGCGCTACGGCATGGGCACGTCCCGTGATGAAGGCAGTCCGTTGGTGTTCACCACCCATTCCACCCACAAGTTGCTGGCGGCCTTCAGTCAGGCGTCGATGATTCACGTTCGCGACGGCGGCGCGCGGCAACTGGACCGGGATCGCTTCAACGAAGCGTTCATGATGCACATCTCGACCTCGCCGCAGTACGGCATCATCGCCTCGCTGGATGTGGCTTCGGCGATGATGGAAGGGCCGGCCGGGCGTTCGCTGTTGCAGGAAATGTTCGACGAAGCCCTGAGTTTTCGCCGGGCGCTGGCTAACTTGCGCCAGCATATTGCCGCTGATGACTGGTGGTTTTCGATCTGGCAACCGCCGTCGGCGCAAGGCATCGAGCGGGTCGTCACCGAGGACTGGTTGCTGCAGCCGGAGGCCGACTGGCACGGCTTTGGCGGCGTGACTGACGATTATGTGCTGCTGGACCCGATCAAGGTCACGCTGGTGATGCCGGGGCTGACGGCCGGTGGTGCCCTCAGCGAGCGTGGGATTCCGGCGGCGGTGGTCAGCAAGTTCCTTTGGGAGCGTGGCCTGGTGGTTGAGAAGACCGGGCTGTATTCGTTCCTGGTGCTGTTCTCCATGGGCATCACCAAGGGCAAGTGGAGCACGCTGCTCACCGAATTGCTGGAGTTCAAGCGCAGTTATGACGCCAACGTCAGCCTGGCCAGTTGCCTGCCTTGCGTGGCGCAGGAGAATGTCGCGCGGTATCAGGGCATGGGCCTGCGTGATCTGTGCGATCAGTTGCATGCCTGTTATCGCAGCAATGCCACCGCCAGGCACCTCAAGCGCATGTACACCGTACTGCCGGAAGTCGCGATGAAGCCGGCGGACGCCTATGATCAATTGGTGCGCGGTGAAGTCGAAGCCGTATCGATCGATGCGCTGCACGGACGGATCGCCGCGGTGATGCTGGTGCCGTATCCGCCCGGCATTCCGTTGATCATGCCGGGTGAACGCTTTACCGAGTCGACCCGCTCGATCATCGATTACCTGGCGTTTGCCCGCACGTTCGATAGCAGTTTTCCGGGGTTCGTTGCTGATGTGCACGGATTGCAACACGAAGATCAGGGCAGTGGGCGGTGCTACACCGTCGATTGCATCAAGGAGTGAGGACCTTTCCCAGTATGCAGCCGGTTATAAATCCGAATTACCCAGGGTTGTCGGTACGGGTTGCCGATGAAGGTTTTGCCGCGTACATCTGGGGCAGTGACTTCAGTTTCGAAGTCGCGGCCTATGGTGCGGCCGAAATCGGCAAACCGGTCGCACTGTGGCCGGTGACGCCGATCACACCTTATCGCAAGTGCTACGGCATCGATCCGGAGGAGTTCAGCAGCTTTCGCAATGCCGCCGACAGCGCGATCTTCATGGCTTATCTGGATGACCAGCCCGTGGGGCACCTGGTGGTCAGTACCAACTGGAACGGCTTTGCCCATATCGACGAACTGGCGGTGCATGCACCGGCCCGACGGCACGGTGTGGCCAAGGCCCTGCTGGATGTGGCGCAGTTCTGGAGCCGCAAGAAGAAACTCCCGGGCATCATGCTCGAAACCCAGAACAACAACCTGGGGGCCTGCCGGCTCTACGAACGCTGCGGTTACATGATCGGCGGGATCGACCACCTGCGCTATCGGGGCATCGATCCGAACACCGCCGAAGTGGCGCTGTTCTGGTATCGATTGTTCGAAAACCCGCTGGAAAACCCGCTCAGTTCGTCAGCATCGCCGCGGCTTGTTCCGTGACGATGGCCAACAGGGCCTGAACCGCCGGAGACGCTTCGGCGTTTTTCAGGGACAGGGCGTAGAGACTGATCGGGATAGCGGGTGCCAGCGGGCAGCTGTCCAGTCCCGAGGCTTTGGCACCGACGGCAGTAAAGGGGTCGACGATGGCCAGGCCTTCGCCGGCCTCGACCATGCTGCGCATCATCTGGTGCGTCTGCACCCGGGTTTGAATCACCGGGGCAGGGCGCAAGCCGTGCAGTTTGTTTTCCAGTGCCGGGCTCAGCGGGTCGTGTCCCTCCAGGCCGATCATCGATTGACCGGCCAGGTCCTGCAGTGAAATGTATTTCTGCTTCGGTTGCAGCCAGCCGTGGGGCGCGAGCAACTGAAGTTTGCCCTGGGCAATCACCTGGCAATCGAGGTCGGCGTGATCGGGGTCGTGCAGGCTCAGGCCCAGATCGCTTTCACGCAGCAGCAGGCTTCTGACGATCTCGCGGGTCGGTTGGCTCAGCAGTGTGCAAGGCGCGTCGGGCAGGCGTCGGCGCAGGGCCGCGATACTGTGTGGCAACAATTGGTTGGCCAGGGGCGGGGTGCAGATGATGCGCAGCGGCGGCGCCAGGTATTGCCTGAGGCTGTTGGCCAGAAGCTGCACCGGTTCGAGCGCGTCGTAGACCCGGACAATTTCCACCTGCAGTTGCTGCGCTTCGCGGGTGGCCTGCAATCGTCCGCGAACGCTGGCGAACAACATGAACCCCAACTGATCCTCGGCGTCGCGCAGCAAGCGCTCGACTTCGGTCACTGGCAACTGCAGCCATTCGGCGGCGGTGCCCAGGTGACCGGTCTGCAGGAGCGCCTGGATCACTTCGATATGGCGTAAGCGCATGCGTGAAGTCCATGTTCAGCAGGTGGAGGAGTCAGTGGCTGAATCCTACCCCAAGTCCGCGCATATGACTTCTGCTCATAACGACGGGTTATGAGGCGCTGACGGTTTGCGGTTCGCGGGTAATGGTCACGCCGGTTTGCACCAGCATGAATTGATTGTCGTCGACCTTGTTGACACGGTCGCCAATGGCCAGCTTATAAGTGGTGACAGGCCCGGAACCGTCTACCGCCGGGGTGGATTCCTGGAACTCGTGCACCGAATAAATACGGCCTTGCGCGTCTCTTGCATGGAACTGACCGACAAGTACTGCTGCCATCTGCTTAGAACCTCTGGAGATAAATCACTCAATTTGCGGTTCTGTAGACCGTGTCTGGGTGAGGTAAGTTTTCCTACAGGGAAAAAATAATCAGGGACGGCGTTTTCAGTCGCCCGCTGCTTGAATCGTCATCTATAACTACAAGCTCTTCCTATCGGACAGTCGAGACATTCCCATGAGCAACGTCTATTCGGTCGCCGTCGTGGTCGGCAGCTTGAGAAAGGAATCGATCAACCGCAAGGTCGCACGGGCCCTGGCTGACCTGGCACCGGCCAATCTGAAGCTGAACATCGTCGAAATTGGCGATCTGCCGCTCTACAACGAAGACATCGATGGCGCTTCACCGCCGGCAGCCTACAGCACTTTCCGACAACAAGTGAGTACATCCGACGCGGTGCTGTTCGTGACCCCGGAATACAACCGCTCGGTGCCGGCACCGTTGAAAAACGCGATTGACGTGGGCTCGCGCCCCTATGGGAAAAGTGCCTGGAACGGCAAGCCGGGCGCGGTTATCAGCGTTTCGCCGGGGGCCGTCGGCGGGTTTGGTGCCAACCACAACCTGCGTCAATCCATGGTGTTTCTCAATGTGCCGCTGATGCAGCAACCGGAGGCCTATCTGGGGAACGCCGGTTCGGCGTTCGACGAGGCGGGCAAATTATCCGAGTCGGTCAAGCCGTTCCTGCAAAATTTCATCAATGCCTATGGGCAATGGGTCGAGCAGCACAAGAAAGTCTGATGGTCGTTAGCCAGCGCTTTGGCGTGCGAAGCGCTGGGTGGTTATCTCTTTAGACCGTGTTGGCCCCTTCGTCGGATCGCCGCCCGGACCAAGCCCGCTCCCACATTGGGCCTCAGCCGAACGCAAGTCTTGTATCCACTGAGGAACCCTGTGGGAGCGGGCTTGCTCGCGAGGAGGCCGGCTCAGGCAATACTGGACTCAACCCTGTCCCGGCACATTCGGCCAAAGATCCGCCACCAGAAACAGGCGTTCGGCCTCTTCCCAGTCACCGTTGGCATTTTCCGTCAGGCGCACCAGCAGTTGTGCCGGCGCCAGCGGGTCAAGGTCATTGAGCCATGCCCGCATCTGTTCAGGGGTCCAGGTGTGCTCCGCCCAATAGTGCGCCGGTGCCAGCCAGGCATGGCGGGGCAGGGGTTGCCAGCGACCGGGCGGGCTTTGGGCAATTAGCGCCGGCCAGTCCTTTTGATGCAGCCAGCGACCGCGCAGATGCTGCGGATGGGCACCCGACGGCGGGGCGGCCTGTCCGGGCCAGGGGTACAGCAAATAACCCCCCAGCCATAAATGGGCGCTGAAGGCCTGGATATCCAGCGCCGCCAGTACTTCACGGCTCTCGGGACGTGCGGAAATCGGTAACTGATGCTGGCTCAGGTGCGCCAGTTTGCGGTCGAGCCGATCGTGGCAGCCCGGGCCCAGCCACTGGGCGGTGTCGTGTCCGTCGCCCGATTGCGGGCCGAGGTAGAGCTTGATCGCCAGTTCCAGGTGATGCACCCCGTCGCGGTCGCGCAGCAGCATGTCCAGCTCACCCAGGGTGTGCCCTTCGCGGCGAATCGGCATGTTGGCGGCAATCAGTTCAATGCCCGGCGCGTGCTGCACGGCAAATTGCCAGAGGCGTTCGTAGTACAGACCCAGGCGGCGGGTGCGGGCCTGGGCCAGCCAATGCAGCAAGCCATAACTGTCCCGGTCCAGCTGTCGCAGCCACTGCTCCAGCCGGTCGGGAGCCTGCACCCAGTCGCTGCCAGCCAACGGGTGGCGTTGCGGCCACGGGGTATCGTCCAGCATGGGCGGGGCGAGGATGACCCACGCCAGGTCACGCACTTCGGGATGGCGTAACTGATGGGGCAGGTGGAGCAAATCCGGAAATAGCATCATCTTGCGAGCATAGCCCGAAACCCAGGCACACCCTTGAAGCTGAAAGGATTTTGTCTACGGGCGGCTTTCGCCCATAATCGTGGTTTTCGCCGCCACACAGATCCCCGCAGGAGCCTCATGGAGCAATTTCGCAATATCGGCATCATCGGTCGCCTGGGCAGTTCCCAGGTGCTGGATACCGTCCGCCGACTGAAACGGTTTCTGCTCGATCGTCACCTGCACGTGATCCTCGAAGACACCATCGCCGAAGTGCTGCCAGGGCACGGCCTGCAAACCTCGTCGCGCAAGATGCTCGGCGAAGTCTGCGACATGGTCATCGTGGTCGGTGGTGACGGCAGTCTGCTCGGCGCTGCCCGGGCGCTGGCCAAACACAATATTCCGGTGCTCGGCATCAACCGGGGCAGCCTGGGTTTCCTGACCGACATCCGCCCCGACGAGCTGGAAGCCAAGGTCGCCGAAGTGCTGGACGGCCACTATCTGGTGGAAAACCGCTTCCTGCTGCAGGCCGAGGTCCGCCGCCACGGTGAGGCGATCGGCCAGGGCGATGCCCTGAACGACGTCGTGCTGCACCCTGGCAAATCCACGCGAATGATCGAATTCGAGCTGTACATCGACGGCCAGTTCGTCTGCAGCCAAAAGGCCGACGGCCTGATCGTCGCCACGCCGACCGGTTCCACCGCCTACGCGTTGTCTGCCGGCGGGCCGATCATGCACCCCAAGCTCGACGCTATTGTTATTGTGCCGATGTACCCCCATACCTTGTCGGGCAGACCGATCGTGGTCGATGGCAACAGTGAGCTGAAAATCGTCGTGTCCAAGGATATGCAGATTTACCCGCAAGTCTCGTGTGACGGGCAGAACCACTTCACCTGCGCGCCCGGCGACACCATTACCGTCAGCAAAAAGGCCCAGAAACTGCGGCTGATTCACCCGCTCGACCACAACTACTACGAAGTCTGCCGGACCAAGCTCGGCTGGGGCAGCAAGCTGGGGGGTGGAGGCGACTGATGCTCGATCCCGCGCGTAGCTACGACCTGATCGGTGACGTGCACGGTTGCGCCCTGACCCTGGAGCACTTGCTCGACCGACTCGGTTATCACAAACAGGGTGGCGTCTGGCGGCATGCCTCGCGCATGGCGGTGTTCGTCGGCGATATCATCGACCGCGGCCCGCGGATTCGCGAGGCGCTGCACATCGTCCACGACATGGTCGAGGCCGGTCAGGCGCTGTGCATCATGGGCAACCATGAGTTCAATGCGCTGGGCTGGAGCACCCCGGCGCTGCCCGGCAGCGGCAAGCAGTTCGTGCGCGAGCACACGCCGCGCCATGCCCGCCTGCTGCAAGAAACCCTGACCCAGTTCGAAGGCCATCCGGCTGACTGGCACGACTTCCAGCAATGGTTCTATGAGCTGCCGCTGTTCGTCGATGCCGGGCGTTTTCGCGTGGTCCACGCCTGTTGGGATGCCGGGCTGATCGAGCCGCTGCGGGCGTTGTTCCCCAACGGTTGTGTCGACGAGCATTTTCTCCAGGCGTCGGCGGAGTCGGGTTCGTTTGCCTGCACCGTGTTCGATCGCCTGCTGCGCGGCACCGACATGCGCTTGCCCCATGGCCTGACCATGACCAGCGGCGACGGCCTGGTGCGTTCGTTCTTTCGCACCAAGTTCTGGGAAGACGATCCGAAAACCTACGGCGACATCGTGTTCCAGCCGGACGCGCTGCCTGAGCCCGTGGCCCGCACGCCGCTGACGTCCACTGAAAAGAACAGCTTGCTGCGCTATGGCGTCGATGAACCGTTGTTGTTCGTCGGCCATTACTGGCGCAGCGGCAAGCCGGCACCGATTCGCCCGAACCTGGCCTGCCTGGATTACAGCGCAGTGCTCTACGGCAAACTGGTTGCCTACCGACTGGATCAGGAAACCCGCCTCGATCCGGATAAATTCGTCTGGGTCGATGTCGAGCGGCCGGAGGTGCTGCAATGAGTGCTGTAGCGGTATTGCGTCTGCCCCTGGCGGTGGACTTGAGCGGGTTCGTCACCTTGCTCAAACGCATGCAAGTGCCCCATCGGGTCAGCGAAGAAGCGGGCGAGCAAGTGCTGTGGGTGCCGGACAATATCAGTGAAGACGTGCGCGCACTGTACGAACGGTTTCCTGGGGGCGATCCCGATCAGCAACTGGACATTCCGGTGGCGCAGACCGTCAAGCGTCCGGGCTTTGTCGAACAGTTGAAATACGCCAGGGCCACTGCACTGGTATTGCTGCTGAGCCTCATCGTCGGTGCGATCACCTTGCTCGGTGACAACCTGGAAACGATGCGCTGGCTGACCTTCCTGAAATTTCGCGTAGTCGGCGAATACATCCACTTCACACCGCTGGCCGACAGCCTGGCGGCGGGGCAGTGGTGGCGCCTGTTCACGCCGATGCTGATCCACTTCGGCATCCTGCACCTGGCGATGAACGGCATGTGGTACTGGGAACTGGGGCGGCGTATCGAGTCGCGCCAGGGCAGCATCAACCTGATCGGCCTGACCCTGCTGTTCAGCCTGGTGTCCAACTACGCCCAATACTACTTCAGCGGCCCGACCTTGTTCGGCGGTCTGTCCGGCGTACTGTACGGCCTGCTCGGGCATTGCTGGATCTTCCAGCTGCTGGCACCGAACCCGGCCTATCGCCTGCCGCGCGGCGTGCTGGTGATGATGCTGGTGTGGTTGCTGCTGTGCCTGTCCGGGCTGGTCTCGATGATCGGCTTCGGCGAAATCGCCAACGCGGCCCACGTCAGCGGGTTACTCATCGGATGCTTCACCGGTTTGTTGGGCGGTTTGTATAACCGCCGTAAACTGGCCGCCTAATTCAAGAACATGCAATAAAGAGACGGAGACCCAATGTCCTCTTTTAACGAAATGATCCAGAACATCACCTCCGATATCTACGAAAGCCTGAAACTGGCCGTGGAAATCGGCAAATGGTCCGACGGTGGCAAACTCACCGCCGAACAACGCGAGCTGTCGCTGCAGGCGATGATCGCCTGGGAAATCCAGAACCTGCCCGAAGACCAGCGTACCGGCTACATGGGGCCGCAGGAATGCGCCTCGAAGTCGATCGAAGTGCCGAATATCCTGTTCAAGTCGGATGCCATCCATTGATCGAGATTGGCCGCGGTGCAATCAGCAAAATGTCGGCACGCCTTGACGGGCCGAACGTGCAATACGCTTTCCGTCTGGGCGACACCGAGGTTCCGGTCAATCCGTTGATCGGGACTACGGTGCGCCTGGAATACCTGGGGGCGATCCACTGCACCCATTGCGGACGCAAGACCAAGACCAGTTTCAGCCAGGGTTACTGCTACCCGTGCATGACCAAATTGGCCCAGTGTGACCTGTGCATCATGAGCCCGGAGCGCTGCCACTTCGACGCCGGCACCTGCCGTGAGCCGGAGTGGGGCGAGAAGTTCTGCAT
The DNA here is from genome assembly GCF_052112305.1 of Pseudomonas sp. QLc11A. NCBI lineage: Bacteria > Pseudomonadati > Pseudomonadota > Gammaproteobacteria > Pseudomonadales > Pseudomonadaceae > Pseudomonas > Pseudomonas sp. QLc11A. The sequence continues at coordinate 4,120 of NZ_JAVAJJ010000021.1, read as the reverse complement.
GACCGATCACGTGGTGTACCTGGCCAACTCGTCGGGGATCAAAGTCGGGATTACCCGCGCTACCCAGTTGCCGACCCGCTGGCTCGACCAGGGTGCGAGCCAGGCCTTGCCGATCGTGCGCGTCTCGACCCGGCAACAGTCGGGTTTCGTCGAGGATCTGTTTCGCAGCCAGGTGGCGGACAAGACCAACTGGCGTGCTTTACTCAAGGGCGATGCGGCGGCGGTCAACCTGGCCGAGGTCCGCGATCAACTGTTCGACAGCTGTGCCGAAGGCTTGCAAGGGTTGCAGGAACGTTTCGGCTTGCAGGCGATCCAGACGGTTACCGGCGTCGAACCGCTGGAAATCCGCTACCCGGTCGAGCAATACCCGGCGAAGATTGTCAGCTTCAACCTGGACAAGAACCCGATTGCCGAAGGCACGCTGATGGGGGTCAAGGGCCAATACCTGATCTTCGACACCGGCGTGATCAACATTCGTAAATACACGGCTTACCAGCTCGCCGTGCATCAGTAAGGACTCCAGCATGCGCACCGAACAACCGAAGATGATCTACCTCAAGGACTATCAGGCGCCCGAGTACCTGATCGACGAAACACACCTGACCTTCGAGTTGTACGAGGACCACAGCCTGGTCCATGCGCAACTGGTGATGCGCCGCAACCCCGAGCGTGGCCCGGGGCTGCCGCCGCTGGTGCTGGATGGCCAGCAGCTGGAATTGCTGTCGGTCACCCTGGCCGACCAGGCGCTTTCTGCTGCGCAGTATCAGCTGACCGAGAATCACCTGACCCTGCACCCGACCAGCGCGACCTTCACGGTCGATACCAGCGTCAGGATCCATCCGGAAACCAACACCGCGCTGGAAGGCCTGTACAAGTCCGGCACGATGTTCTGCACCCAGTGCGAGGCCGAGGGCTTTCGCAAGATCACCTATTACCTCGACCGCCCGGACGTGATGAGCACCTTCACCACCACGGTCGTCGCCGAGCAGCACAGCTATCCGGTGCTGCTGTCCAACGGCAACCCGATCGCTTCCGGCCCCGGCGAAGATGGCCGGCACTGGGCGACCTGGGAAGACCCGTTCAAGAAACCGGCGTACCTGTTCGCGCTGGTGGCCGGTGACCTGTGGTGCGTCGAAGACAGCTTCACCACCCTGAGCGAGCGCAACGTGGCGCTGCGCATTTACGTCGAGCCGGAAAACATCGACAAGTGCCAGCACGCCATGAACAGCCTGAAGAAGTCCATGCGCTGGGACGAAGAGGTCTACGGTCGCGAGTACGATCTGGACATCTTCATGATCGTCGCCGTGAACGACTTCAACATGGGCGCCATGGAGAACAAGGGCCTCAACATCTTCAACTCCAGTGCCGTGCTGGCCAAGGCCGAAACTGCCACCGACGCCGCGCACCAGCGGGTCGAGGCGATCGTCGCCCACGAATACTTCCACAACTGGTCGGGCAACCGCGTGACCTGCCGCGACTGGTTCCAGCTGTCGCTCAAGGAAGGCTTCACCGTGTTCCGCGATGCCGGTTTCTCATCGGACATGAACTCGGCCACAGTCAAGCGCATCCAGGACGTGGCGTACCTGCGCACCCACCAGTTCGCCGAAGACGCCGGCCCCATGGCCCACGCCGTGCGCCCGGACAGCTTCATCGAGATTTCCAACTTCTACACCCTGACCGTGTACGAAAAGGGCTCGGAAGTGGTCGGCATGATCCACACCTTGCTCGGCGCCGAAGGCTTCCGCAAAGGCAGCGACCTTTACTTCGAACGCCACGACGGTCAGGCCGTGACCTGCGATGACTTCATCAAGGCCATGGAAGATGCCAATGGCGTCGACCTGACCCAGTTCAAGCGCTGGTACAGCCAGGCCGGTACACCCCGTCTGGCGGTGAGCGAGTCCTTTGATGCCGCGGCGAAAACCTACAGCCTGACCTTCCGCCAGAGCTGCCCGCAAACCCCGGACAAGGTTGAAAAACTGCCGTTCGTGATCCCGGTTGAGCTGGGGCTGCTCGATAGCAAGGGTGGCGAGATTGCCCTGCGTCTGGCTGGTGAAACCACCGCGCAAGGCACTTCACGGGTGATCTCGGTGACCGAAGCCGAGCAGACTTTCACCTTCGTCGACATCGCCGAACATCCGCTGCCGTCGTTGCTGCGTGGCTTCTCGGCACCGGTGAAACTGAGCTTCCCGTACAACCGCGACCAGTTGATGTTCCTGATGCAGCACGACAGCGACGGCTTCAACCGCTGGGATGCCGGCCAGCAACTGTCGGTGCAGGTGCTGCAAGAGCTGATCGCCCAGCAGCAGAAGGGCGAAACGCTGGTGCTCGATCAGCGCCTGGTGTCGGCACTGCGCACGGTGCTCTCGGACGAATCGCTGGATCAGGCCATGGTCGCCGAAATGCTCTCGCTGCCAAGCGAAGCGTACCTGACCGAAATCAGCGAAGTGGCGGACGTCGAAGCGATTCACAACGCCCGCGAGTTTGCCCGCAAGCAATTGGCTGACGCGTTGTTCGAGGGCTTGTGGCTGCGTTACCAGGCCAACCGCGAACTTTCGAAGCAAACGCCGTACGTGGCCGAGGCGGAACATTTTGCCCGTCGCGCCTTGCAGAACATTGCGCTGTCGTACCTGATGCTCAGCGGCAAGCCGGAGGTTCTGGCGGCGACGCTGGAGCAGTTCGACGCGTGCGACAACATGACCGAGCGCCTGACTGCACTCGCCGTATTGGTCAACTCGCCGTTCGAGGCCGAGAAGGCCAAGGCCCTGACCAGCTTCGCCGAACACTTCAAGGACAACCCGCTGGTCATGGACCAATGGTTCAGTGTCCAGGCCGGTAGCGTGTTGCCGGGCGGACTTGCGCGGGTCAAGGCGTTGATGCAACACCCGGCGTTCAACATCAAGAACCCGAACAAGGTGCGGGCGTTGATCGGCGCGTTTGCCGGGCAGAACCTGATCAACTTCCATGCGGCGGATGGTTCCGGGTATCGCTTCCTGGCGGATCTGGTGATCGAGTTGAACGGGTTTAACCCGCAGATCGCGTCGCGTCAGTTGGCGCCTTTGACTCGCTGGCGCAAGTACGACAGCGCTCGGCAGGCTTTGATGAAGGGGGAGCTGGAGCGGATTCGGGCTTCGGGGCAGTTGTCCAGTGATGTGTTTGAGGTGGTCAGCAAGAGTTTGGCTTGAGTCTGCTGTTGACCTTGGCGGCCTTCGGGCCGACCAGGTTCTTGGGTGATTGAGTACATATCCGTTTTTTGGGTAACGGCGGCTTATGGTTTCGCCCTTACGGCGAGTCCCTTTTGGCAAACGCCCGGAGTGCCGGCCCAGCCAAAAGGAACCAAAAGGTCTCGCCCCTTACGTACGGCCCCTCGCTAAAGCTCGGCGTTCCTTCGCTCCGGTATTCATCCGGGGGCATTGCCCTCCGGTCGGCTTCGCTTCGACCTACATGCAATGAGTTCGACTGCGTCGAACGGCGCTGCGCGCCAATCCCCGGATGAACACCTGCGCTCAGCCTGCCGAGGGGGCGGGTGGATCAAGATCAAGAGCTGCAGGCGAGCTAACGCTCGGCCTGATGAGTGGTGAGAAGCGTGGGTGTACGCCGATCAACTGCAATTGAATGGCCTGCCAGCGAAGGCGGCCTGGCAACTGACCTGGTATTTGCAGATGTCCCCAATCCCTGTGGGAGCGGTGTCGAGCGCAAAATCCGTGTACAACCACGTCCTCTGTGTGCCTGCTCGCGAAGACGGCCTGACAGCCACAGGTACATAACAGACGAGCGCACCCAGCAACCAGGCCGACCGGTAGGTCGCCTCGGACGCTGTTGCGGTACACGCCCCCTCGTGAGGCCGAGTGGAGGTTCTGCGCAGTGGGCAACCCGGCATGGATGCCGGGTTAGCCGTCGCCGGCCATGGATGGCCGATGGCGGCGGGCCCACGGAGCAGGACCGGAGCGAGGGCATGCCGAGCCTAGGCGAGGCACCGAATGTCAGGGGCAAGAGCGTTTGGTTACTTTGCGCTTTTCAAAGTGACCCGCCGTAAGGGCGGAACCATAAGCCGCCGTTACCGCAGAAATGGATATGTACACCGAACACCGAACACAACCACCCCCCCCAATCACCCCACCTG
>NZ_JAVAJJ010000020.1:0-136727 GCF_052112305.1 Pseudomonas sp. QLc11A | reverse complement strand
TTGTTTTTATTAAGGTGACGGCGACCACGGAAAGCTCGCCCTTGGGGTCGGTCGGCATCGTCAGATGTGTACAGGAGACAGGTTGGGGGAGGATCCGAACGGATCATCCCGGGCGGTGGGTTGGCATTAGCCCGCTGTCTCGAGAATTCCCAGCATGTAGGCACGCGCGACAACATGCTGTCTTGTGCCGGCCTGGAATTTTCCAAACAGGTTTTTCAGGTGCCACTTCACGGTTTCCTCGCCGACATTCAGCGCCAGGGCGATTTGCTTGTTGGACAGGTTGCGAGCCAATAACTGCAACACCTCGCGCTCTTTGGGCGTCAAGAGACGACTCGGGGACACGCTCAATGGGCTGGATTCCAGTCGCGCAACAGGTGCGGGTGTAGAGCTCGCCGCAAGCAATGGGACCGTTGCCCCCTGGAGCGTCTGCTCCCATTTGATCAGGTCCGGATGGGTGTCCTGCACCACGCGCAACATACCGTTTTCTTTCGCCAGGCTGACAGCCTCCAGCAAATAGTCGGTGCCGCCCTGTCCGCTCGCCCGAAGTGCCAGTGCCCTGAGCAATTTGATCTGTACGATGTCTCGCCCACGACGCAGGTATTCGGCTGTTTCGCTAACCTTGTCCAGCACCGCCAGCATAGCCTCCCAATCACGTTGGGCCAGTAAGGCGTAAGCGTTGGCTACCCCGGCCAGCAAGTCCAGCTCCGGACCCAGCAACCCTGCTCGCTCACGGGTAATAACCGGCGTGAAACTGTCCAGCCGTCGCCATAATGCCTGACAGGTATCGCTGCGTCCCTGCAAGGCATGCAGGCGAATTTGCTCTCCCAGGGAGGCAATGCAGAATCGTGGAATATTTCGCTCTTCTCCAAGGGCGAATAACGCCTCGAGCAGATCTTGCCCGCGATGCCCCTGCCCCTGGAGTGAGGCCAGTCGAGCGGCGGCGAGAAAACCGTGCACAATGGCATCGGGGGACGCCAATCGTTCAACGATATCCAGCCTGTTCGCCAGCACCGTAGCGGACTCCTGAATTTCCCCCTGCTCCAGCAACACCGTCGCCAGAGCGCTCGCTAGAATGACCGCCACCGGACTGCGCCGACCGATGTCCCGTTCGGCAAGCAACAGGCTGTCGTGCAACGCAATGCGCGCCGACACCATTCGGCCCTCGTATAAATAAGCAAGACCGACCACCCACTCGCCGTACCCGCGTATGGCATCAAGGCCAGGACTTCCCGCGTAAAGCGGTGCTCGCTGAAGGATTCGTCGGGCTTTCTCCGGTTGCCCCTGCAACAGCGTCAGCCGGGCGATCAGGTTCGCGACCAAGGCTTGCACCGTGGTTGAGAATGAAGGCAATCGATCGACCCAAGGCATGATGAGTTCATGCGATTGATCCGGACGGTCGGCAAAGAAGGCGGCGGCGGCGGCGATGGTGGCCGCTTCACAACGTGTCGCCTCGTCGGCGGACGGATGCTGTTCAATAGCCGCAATCAATTGCGCCGCTTCTGCCTGACGCGCTCCCATTGCTAATGTCCAGGCCGCCGCCAGGCAGATGCGCGGATGCGACAACACGTCAGCGGGGCCAAGCTCCTCGACCCACTCCAGCACCCGGCTGAATTGCCCTTGCAACGCTACTTCGTACAGGCATTTGCCGATCAACGTATAGGCCGATTGGGGCATGCCGGCCAACAGATATTGCCGGGCGGCCTGTTCCAGGAAACCGTGTTGTTCCAGCCACACAGCGCCGCGCCGGTGATAACCCTGACGTTCCTCCAACGGCAAGTTGGCAAAACGGCCGAGCAGAAATTCCCGCGCCAATGGATGGATGCGGACCCAGTCACTGTCGATACTTTCAACAAAGATCGGTGTCGAGGCACACAACTCCTTCAGCAATTCACCCGAGCGCGCGTTGCCCGTCAGCGCCTCGCATAACAGGGGCTGGACCATTTCCAACAAGGCAATGCCGGTCAGAAAACGAACCTGCTCCTCCCGAAGATGTGCGACTAGACTGTCGACGAAATAACGCTGGATATCCCCCAGACAAGTCGACAACCCTTCGACTGCCGCACTCCGATTCGGGCTCTTCTCCAACGCCGAAATCGCTAATTGCAAGCCGAGCGGCCAGCCCTCGGTTATCTCGTGCAATCGCACGCAGAGGTCGGCATCAACCCTTGCACCGAAACGGTCATCGAGGATGGCGACTGCCTCTTCCACATTCAGTCGTAAAGCCGCTGTCATGATCGTCGTGAAAAGCCCTCTTGCCGCGAGGTCCGTCACTTGCAGATTCAACCGTGTGCGAGAGGCCATGATGATGCGCAAATTGGCCGGCGCGTTGTGCAACAGGTACGTCAGGGAGTGCCGGATCGTCAACTCGGGCAAGGTATCCACTTCATCCAGAATCAATACGGTTTCGCTACCCATGTCAGCCACTTCCACCAACCACTGCGTCAGCCGTTCCTGTTCGTCACGCCCCAGTCCCGCAATAGGCTCGAATGCGCGGGCAAACGACGGCCGACCGCTGCCAACAGCCATGGCAGCTCCCAGCCCCTGGACAAAACGCGCACTATCATCCTGTGCATCCAGCGTCATCCAGGCCACCACGGCACCGTGAGACAAACATTCACGGCGCCATTGGGTCAGCAAAAAAGTTTTGCCGAAGCCTGCCGGCGCTTGAACGGCGATCACCACTTTGTCTGTCAGTTCCTGGGTATGGATACCCAGGCGGTTTCGCATCCGTGCCGATTTCTGACTACGCGGCGGCGTCGTTTTGAGGATCAGTTGGGGCTCTATGCAATCCATTTCTTTCGGACCCTGGTGATTGAGAGACGCTTACCCAGGGAGCGTCTAAAGGTCGCTGATCGTGGCCTTTGATGGCCGAGTGATTTTCTGACTCGGGTTCTGCAAGTTCTCGCCAAACACCGCTGGATACAGTTCCTGACAGTCGAACACTACCATGGAATAGTTCGAGGGCTTGAACTCCCGGTGCAATCCAACGCAAGCCGCTTGCGTACTTTCGGTGCAGTGACCTGCTCGCCACGCCAAAGCATCCGCTACCTTCCAGCCAGGGCTCTGTATTCGGCCGGTGTACTGGCGTGCGCAACTTTGAACGCTGCCGTCAGGTGGCTCTGAGAGCTGAAACCACACTCCAGTGCCACATGCAAAATAGGTAGATCGGTCTGCATGAGCAGATCACGCGCATGCTCCAGTCGTAAATTCATCACATAGCGATGGGGCGGCATACCCATGGCGCGCTGAAACAGCCGTCGGAAATGAGCCGGGCTGACACCCGCCTGGCCAGCCAGCGTGCTGATCGAGAGTTCCTGCCCCAGATGCTCGCGAATAAAGACCAGTACTGTATGCAGACGCGCCAGATGAATATGCGGCGGATAAATACCTCTGCTCGCGTCAACTCGTAGCGCACGATACACCTGCTCAAGCATGACCATGGCCAATCTTGCCATGAACCCCTGATCAGCCCCTTTCCCAAGACTTAGCTCATCCATCAATTGCCGGGCCGCTGCGCTCACCAAACCATCACTGACGGGCAATGGTGCCTGCGCGCCAGCGCATAGCTCACGCAATTGTCGAAACACACCATCAGTGCGCTCAGGCAGATAAAAAACTGCGAAATCAATGCTGCCGGAATAGTGCCATTGAGTGGCACAACCTGCAGGCAGCAGCATTGACAAGCGGGGCATCGATGTTGAGCGCAACTCGCCCCCTGACCCCTCATCCGCCCGCGAGCCACCGAACTGGGTCAGCAGGGCCATGAAGTCAACTGGCGGGACGGATAGATCAGTTGTGTGCAGGAAGTAGCGCTCCGCATACAAGGGGATGTCACTGCACACCAGGCCACCCAGCAAGGGTAATCCCAGTGTTTCATGGACCTGTTGTTGCGGATTCATGGGCATCTCGGGATGAGCATATTTTGACAAATATGACCGCTTTTCAGGTGAGTTGTCGATGTCGGGAAGAACAATAATCGGCCAAATATTCCGCCACTCGCCTTAATGCGAGGCCGGCACAACCGCTCGCCCGCATGACTGATCACAGCCAGGAGAACAGCATGAGCAAAAAGACCGTCACTGTATTCGGCGCCACCGGGACTGCCGGCGTCGCCTGCGTCAATGAGTTCATTCGCCAGGACCTGGTCAATATCAATGTGCTGGCGCGCCGCTCCGGCCAGGTGGAACACTCATCATCGGGCATCAGCAAGAGCGAGGCGCAAAAACAGCAGCAGTACGCCGAATGGGCGCGTCAGGGCGTGACCATCAAGGAGGTCGACGTCACCATTGCCCAAGCGCTGGTCCCGGCGCTGCGCGGCACCGACTACCTGGTGTCCTGCGTGCCGCTCCACGCCACCGAATCGCAGATGCCGCTGATATTTGCCGCCAAGGAAGCCGGGGTCGAACGCTTCGTGCCGTCCGAGTACGGCGCGATCTACGAGTTCGAGCAGTTCTGGCAGACCGACACCACGCACCGCTTGATGGCCCGACAGAAGGCGTTCATCCGGCGCATGATCGAATTGGCCGGCATGGACTACACCATCATTCCGGCTGGTGCCTGGATCGAGTACTACATGCTCGAGCCGGTGATGGTGATGGGCGATCCCGACGCCAAGCTGGCCTGGTCGACCGGCACGGATGTCGGCCGCATCATTCCACATGTGCTGGCCCACCCGGCCTCGCGCAATGCGATCTGTCCAGTCGCGGCCACGGCCTGGTGTTCTTGGAACGAGCTGTTGGCCGCGCGCGAACAGGCCGTGGGTCGTCCGATTGAGCGTAACGAGTTGACGCCCGAGCAATGGCGCGCGGCCTACGCGGCTTCCCGTCCCGGTGCCATCCAGACCCTACTGGCGATCGGCGTCGCCATGGTCGACACCCCGGCGGGCATGTCGCTGTGCGGCCACTGGAACAAGACCTTCCTCCCCGAGTTCAAGGGGACGCCGCTGCAAGAGCTGTTCGTCGACACCGTAGAGCCTTTCGTCGAGGCCACGCGCGCCACGCTGATCGCCGCCGGCGAACTGCCGGCCGACGCCTGACGCGTCTCGAAAACCAGAGTGCAGGCCATAAGAAAAACCGAGTGATATGACGAGGCCCATCATGAAACTGAGTAACCGGATCAACCTGCCTGACATTTCAATAACCGGCTTTGAAACGCCCCTGAACGAAATCGAGCGCAGCATCCAGGACAGCGTGCATCGCTTTGCCAAGGATTTCATGCGCCCCCTCGGCCAGGAACTCGACAAGATGACCGCAGAGCAGGTGGTCGCCCCCGGCTCGCCGTACTACAGCGTGTTCAGCGAAGCCGCCAAGCTGGGCCTGGATTCCGATCTACTAGCCGAACTGCCGCCGGAAACGGCTGTACGCGTCGAGTCCATGATCAGTGAAGAAATGGGCTGGGGCGATGCCGGCCTGGCGGTTTCCCTGGGCGTCAGCACCTTTGCGAACGAGATGGCCAAAGCCGTAGGAAACCAGGAACTGATCGATCTGAGTGCCGGGAAAATCGGCTGCTGGATGATTACCCATCCAGACAAGGGCACTGACGTCAGCGCCTTCGACTTGCAGCGCGACTGGGTGCCGGGGCAGCTGGGTAACAAGGGCAACCTGTTCGCCAAGGTCGGCGAACATGAGATCGTCATCAACGGCCAATGCTCAGCCTGGGTGTCCAACGGCGCGGTGGCCCAGGTGGCCCTGGCCTACATGACCGCCGACTATGGCAACGGTTTCTACGATGCCAATGGCTTGCCCTATGGCATCTCGGTAATCGTGCCCCTGGACTTGCCCGGTGTCAGCAAGGGCAAGCCGCTGGAGAAAATCGGCCAACGCGCGCTGCCCCAGGGCGAGGTGTATTTCGACAACGTGCGGATTCCCAAGCGCTTCGCCGTGGCTCTGCAAGATGAGTACTACGGCAACGTCGTTTCGACCTGGTCGTTCGCTGGCACCCACATGGCGCAATGGTTCACCGGCGTGGCACGTTCCGCCTTCGAGCTGGCACTGGCCTACTGCCATGAGCGCAAGCAGGGTGGCCAACTGCTGATCAACCACCAGCTTACCCGCTACCGCATCGGCGACATGTTGCGTCGTGTCGAGCTTTGCCGGGCTGTCGCCCGCCGCTCCCTGGCCTATGCGCGCCTGTCCCCGCAAGGGCACCCCTGTGCCACGGCTTCCGGCAAGGTCACCGTGACCGAAGAAGCCATGCGCGTGGTCAGCGATGCCATGCAGCTGTTCGGCGGCAACGGCCTGACCCGCGAGTACCCCATGGAGAAGTTATTCCGCGATGCCCGCGCCGCGCTGATCGAGGATGGCGAGAACATGATGCTCACCACCCGCCTTGGGTTCCTTGTCCAGGAGCTCTACGAAGACGGCTGGCCCCAGTACTGATCCCAAACCCGACTGACAATAAACATTGGAGACAACAGAAATGGCTAAGTATCCCGTAGTTGTATATGGCGCCAGTGGCTACACCGGCATGCTGACCATGGACTGGCTGATCGACCAGAACATCCCATTCACCGCTGTGGCACGCAACGCCAGGCGTGCACAGGAAATGATGGCGCAACGGGTGGTACGCCTGGAGTCCGCGACCTATGAAATCATCGAGGCCGAGCACAACGTCGAGTCGCTGAGCGCCGCCTTCAAGGGGGCCAAGGTGGTCTGCAACACCGTTGGGCCCTTCGTCAACTTCGGTCTGACCACCGTTGAGGCCGCGCTCAAGGCCGGCTGCCACCACATAGATACCACTGGCGAGCAAAGCTATGTCCGTCAGGTTCGCGAGCAATTTGGCGAACTCTATCGTCAGGCTGGCCTGCTGGTTTCGCCATCGCTGTCCTACATGTTCAGCTTCTCCGAGATCGCCGCCGAACTGGCGCTGGAAACCCCCGGTATCGACGTACTGGAAACCGCCGCCCTGTGCCGAGGCCCGCGTGATGTTGCCGGGGTCAGCCTGGGCTCGGCGGCCTCGATTTTTGAATTGTTCCACAGGGAGCAGTTCTACCTGTGGGAAAACAAGCTGGTGCAGCACCCAGCCACCGCTTCGTTCAACATTGTCGACCCCAACTTCATGCAGCCGGTTTTCTGCCTGCCTTGGGGGGGAACCTCGCTGCCGATTTACTTCGAGCATGATCCGCGCGTGCGCGCCTGCACCTCCGCGGTCGGTTTCTACGACAACAATGTGATGCCGATGGTGCATGGTCTGAGCCAGAAGTGGGAAGCGGAGTACAAGCACCTGTCCAAGGAGCAGCAGGACGCAGTGGTGAGGAGCTTGGTAGAGGCCACCACGCCAAGCATGCCACCCCGCGAGCGCACCACCTTGCAGCGCAGCGTCGACATCGCGATCGGCCGCGGTCACTTGGCTGCCGTGCGCGCTACCGTGCATGGCGTCACACCCTATATTTCCACCGGTGCCCTACAGGCCGCGGCGGCGGTCAAGCTGCTCGATGGCGACACCAACAAGGTCGGCTTCGCTTCCGGCTCCAAGGCATTTGGACACCGCTATCTGCTCGGTTTCCTGGAAGAGCGCGGCCTGGCCCGTGCCACCGTTACCAAACTCTGATTACCGGCACAGGAACCATTTATGGCCATCATCGACTTTTACGATCGCGGCTGGGGCATCAACCCAGCCGGGATCGCCTACATCCAGGGCGAGCGCTCTTACACCTTCAACGAAATCGGCGAGCTCTCGTGTCGCATCGCCAACAAGCTGCTCGCACTGGGCTTGCCGAAGGAAACCAAGGGTGCCGTCTGGTCAGGTAACGACGTCACCGCCTGGGCCTGCACACTGGGTCTATGGCGCGCCAACATGACCTGGATTCCAGTCAACGCGCGCAACTCTAGCGAAGAGAATCACTACATCCTCGACGCATTCGACTGCGAGGTGATGTTCTACCAGAACGACTTCGCGCAAATCATCACCGAGCTACGGCCCAAGCTGCCGAAGATCAAGCACTGGATCTGCATCGATGCCGACGCCGTCGATGCACCCTCGTTGGAGCTATGGAGCGCCGGTCAGCCGGCGAGCCGTCCCGAAGTCGCCTATGACATGGACGACGTGGTGGCGGTCTCGCCCACTGGTGGCACAACGGGCACGCCAAAGGGCGTGATGAACACCCACCGCAGCGTGCAGACGTTCATTGCCCACTTCATGCTGACCTGTGCTTATCGCAATGGTGAAAAACCGGTGAATATGGCCGCTGCACCGATGACCCACACTGCCGGCCTGTTGGCCGTACCCTGCACGGCGCAAGGCGGCACCGTCGTGGTTATGACCAAACCCGATCCGGCATTGATGTTGAACGCCATTGCGCAGCACAAGGTCAGCGAGCTCTTTCTGCCGCCAACGGTGATCTACAGACTGTTGGAAATTCCCGGTATCGAGAAGCTGGACTTCTCCTCGGTGAAGTACCTGATGTACGGCGCGGCGCCAATGTCGGTAGACAAGCTAAAGAAAGCTATCGCGGTTTTCGGCCCGGTCATGACCGGCGGCTATGGTCAGACCGAAGCACCAGCCAGTATCGCCAACTTTCGTCCCGACGAGCATCTGGTGGGTGACCAATTCGCCGACGACGAACGCCTGTCTTCGGTCGGCCGCCCTAACCCGCTGGTCCGCGTCGAAGTGATGAGCGAGACCCACCAGATCCTGCCGCGCGGTGAAACCGGTGAAATATGCGTGCGCGGCGACCTGATCATGAAGGGTTACTACAAGCAGCCGGAGAGGACCGCCGAGACCATCGTCGACGGTTGGCTGCATACCGGCGACATCGGCCATATCGATGCCGAAGGCTATCTGCACCTCACCGATCGCAAAAAGGACATGATCATTTCGGGCGGTTTCAACGTCTACCCCAGCCAGGTCGAGCAAGTGCTGTGGGGACATCCGGCCGTTCAGGACTGCGCCGTGATCGGCGTGCCAGATGAGAAATGGGGCGAGGCCGTCAAGGCCGTGGTCGAGCTCAACCCAGGCCAGGAAACCACCGAGCAGGAGCTTATCGAGCTGTGCAAAGCCAGGCTGGGCAGCGTGATGGCACCGAAGTCGGTCGACTTCACTACCAGCCTGCCACGTAGTCCGGTTGGCAAGGTACTGAAAAAGGAACTGCGTCAGCCGTATTGGGAAAACGCAGCTCGCAAGATCTGACACAACCGGAGGGGTGCGATCTGGACACCGACCAACTGAATATAAGGAATTTTCAATGAGCAATATCTATATCGCCGGCATCGCGATGACCGTCTTCGGTCGCCACAACGAACGCAGCCTCGACGACTTGGCACGTGAAGCTTTCCAGGGCGCATTGAAGGACGCCCACTGCAGTGCCGCCGATCTCGATATCGCATTTTATGCCGGCATGACCAATGGCCCGTTGCAAGGCCAGCTCTCGATCCCAGGTCAAGTCGTGTTCAGCAAGATCGGAATTGAAGGCATTCCTATCTATAACGTCGAGAACGCCTGCGCTTCGGGTAGCTCAGCCTTCAATCTGGCCGTGCAAAGTCTCAAGGCCGGTACGGCCAGTATCGCGCTGGCGTTGGGTGCGGAAAAGATGAACATCCCGGATAAACTGAAGGCCCTCTCGCTGTTCGAGGCTGGTTGGGACGTATCTTGCGCCGAAGAGAATTATCAGACGCTGGTGAAAATGGGCGAAGGCGTGGTGCCGCCCGCCGGGTCAGAATCGGACAAGCCTTACAGCAAATTCATGGCCATCTATGCCGCATTGTGCCGTCAGCATATGAAAACCTACGGCACCACGCAGCGTCAGATCGCAGCGGTGTCGGCGAAAAACCACACCCACTCGGTCCATAACCCTTACTCGCAATTTCGCAAAGCCTTCAGTATCGACGAAATCCTTGCCGCCCCTCCGATCACATATCCACTGACACTGCCGATGTGCGCGCCGCTGTCGGACGGTGCGGCAGCAGCCATTCTGTGCACCGAGGAAGGACTCGCACGCATCGGTGCCGACAGGAGCCGCTGCATCAAGGTAGCGGCCAGTGTCATCCGTAGCTTCAGCCACCGCCGGCTCGATCAGCCGGAACTGAACGTCGGTCACCTGGCAGCCAACCTGGCCTATGACCTGGCGGGCCTGGGGCCACAAGACATGCATGTCGCCGAAGTCCATGACGCCTCGGCGATGGGCGAAATAATTCAGGTCGAAAACCTGGGCCTGGTCCCGTTTGGTCAGGGCGGACCTGCGGCTGAACGTGGCGAATTCACCCTGGGCGGGCGCATCCCGGTCAATACCTCAGGTGGCCTGGAATCGAAAGGCCATCCACTCGGCGCCACCGGGATCGGGCAACTCTACGAACTTGTGACGCAACTGCGCGGGGAGGCTGGCGCACGCCAGGTACATGGCGCACGCCATGCAATCCAGGAGAACGGCGGCGGTTTGCAGGGTATTGAGGAGGCAGCCGTCGCGATCCACATTCTCAGCAAATAGTGCTTATCAGAAAAAATTTGTCGTGGCGAAACCAATCAAAACAAGAAGGATAAAAACATGTTCCAAGACAAAGTAGTCGTCATCACCGGCGCAGGATCCGGCATTGGCCGGGAGTTGGCTATCCAACTGGTGGAAGCTGGCGCACATGTCGCACTGTCGGACATCAACCAAGTAGGTCTCGACAAAACCATGAAGCTATTGCCTGACGTCAGCAAGGCGAAAGGTTACATCCTGGACGTGTCGTCCTGGGACGCCTTCCAGGCTCATGCCGACGAGGTGAAGCGAGACTTTGGCACGGCGCACTTCGTCATCAATAACGCAGGTGCCGCAGTCATCGGGACAGTTGCCAACACCTCCATCGATGAGTACGAGTGGCAACTCGGTATCAACCTGTGGGGCGTGTTGTACGGTACCAAAGCGTTCCTGCCGATGATGCAGGCCCAGCGAGAAGGCTGCATCGTCAACATTTCCAGCGTATTTGGCCTGGTGGGTTTCCCGATGCAAAGCGCTTACAACATGTCGAAGTTCGCCGTACGTGGTCTCACCGAAGCGCTATGGTCGGAACTTGAGGGCAGCGGCGTGCGCGCCGTGTGTGTGCACCCTGGCGGAATCAAAACCAATATTGAAAAGGCCGGACGACGCTGTAAAGCCGCCGGTAGTACAGAAGAAAAGTTCAAAGCGCTTGCCGATAAGATGCTACTGACGCCAGCGGCGGATTGTGCCGGCGACATCATCAAGGGGCTGCGCAAAGGAACCAAACGCATTATCACAGGGAACAAGTCGAGCACCTTGTTCTGGATAAGCAGACTGTTTCCCAATAGCTATCCGGCATTACTCAAGCTGCTTGGCTGAGACCCAGAAGCTACAAGATGTCTCTGCGTGATGCGAGGCGTCACCACCTCTCAGGAACAACCCCATGACCGACAGTTATACCCGCAAACTTTTTATTTCTGCCGCTTGTTTCAACGTACTCGCGGGTCTTCCATTACTTGTAGCTCTGCGCCCCGTAGCTGCACTGTTGGGGCTGCAAATTACCCCCACCTCAACCCTTTTCATTCAACTCACCACGTGCCTGGTTATCGTATTCGGCTGGGCCTATTGGATGATCGCTCGCGATCCGCTGCAGTATCGTCCCTATATCCTGCTCGGGATAATCCTGAAGGTGCTATTTGTTGTGGTGGTTTATGGCCACTGGCTGGCGGGCAGCATACCCTGGCCATTACCAGTAGTGGCATCGGGTGACATCGTCTATGCATTACTGTTCTGGCGTTGTTACGTGTGTGTCCGGCCATCACGCCTTGCGTAACTAAACCGGTTGCCACTTATGCGGCAGTAACTGATCGATTTCACAGACCCGCTGCGTTGGCAGGCATGTGAGAACATCCTTCAGATAGGCATACGGATCATGACCATTCAGTCGCGCAGATTGGAGCAAACTCATGATCACGGCCGCGCGTGTGACAGCGCAGCCCATCGTTTCAGGCTGTAGTTGAGCGTCTACTGATGGCCGAGCCTCGGGCGCCAGATGACGCTGGACGATCCAGCCTTGCTCATGAGACGACTGCCAAATAAGGCATCAATTCACGCGAACGCAGTGAGGATTCCACTGAGAGCCAGTCGTTTTGTAGGGGTAAAAACGGTACAAAATAAAAAGGGGTCGCGAACTAAAATCTCGCAACCCCTTGAATTATATGGTCGGGACGGAGTGATTCGAACACTCGACCCCTAGCACCCCATGTTGGGGGCTGTAGCGGTCTAAGTTATTGTTTTTAAACGAATACAACCACTCCCCGCGGTGGCAAAACACCCTCTTTTTTGTGCTTATGCAAACGGAAAAACGTGGCCTCCAGAGGAGGTTTTGCGCACAACCCTCACGGCGTCTATCCACCTATCAGATATCAGTGAGGAAGGTATTGCGTTCAAGCAGCAGAAGACAGGGGCCCGGCTCATTGTCGGGATGAGCCCCTACTTGGCGGCCCGCGCGTATCAAGGCGCTGCCTCGAACGGTCCGAGGGATAACGCTTTTCTGTTCACCTCGCGGCGGAAAGCCAGTTCATTACAGCTCGGTGAAGGAAGCATTTAAGCGCAACTGCGAGGCTGCCGGCGTCGTCGGTGTAACGTTGCTCGACCTCAGAGCGAAGTTGCTTACCGACACCGACAAGCAGGCAACAATGCTCAGAAGCTTGGCGGCCATACCGACGCTAAGATGACGGCTCGCTATTTGCGACTGCGCGAGATCGACATCGCAGAGCCACCAAGGCTTCCGAAGACTGTGGAAAGCTAAGCTTTAAAATCGATTCCTTTCCAGATTGAGATACCCAAACACAGCACCCCGGACAACGCGAAGAACAGCCCTGGCGCCGCATTTAATAGCTGGCCCGACACCTCTTTGTGCTCAACTACAAGACTGGCAGATCCCGTCACACCCCTGATAAATAAGTCGTAGCCTAAATAGGTTACGTAACCCGGCACCACCAGTGTGAGCACTTTGAAAACGAAATACAGCGTTGTAGGAAGGGCTCCATTGAAAGCCGTTGTGCCATTCCCAGCGCCAGATTTTCTGCCTGCTCGCAAATCCATGTATCACCAATTGCCTTATCTTATTAAGGGAGGGAAGTTAACGTGGGCCGTAGTCTAACAGAAAGTTTTCGCCCATGACGACGGCGTCACTGAACCCCAACGGAACCCCTTCAAAACCTGCATAGCTTCCGACCACCTCTTCAGGTCGGTAACGAAATGCTTGGCCGATGCTATCTCGCATAGAAGTCGCTTCTTCTTCCGATAGGAGGTGCTCAATTTCCTCATATACCCATTTCTGCCATTCGGTGTCGTCAGTTCGGTTTTTCCAACCAGATACATCTATAATGTCATATCCACGACTACTAAAAAACGCCATTATGAATGTGGCACAAGTCAATCCCGCACCAGCTTTATTGGCAAAGGAAAGATCACCATTAAATTCGCTGGCACCTGTATAGCGAAAACCGTATGGAATACCTTCGTGTTCGTTCTTCTCCCAGACTCTTGCCGCAGTCTCAGCAAAAAAGTCCAGCTCATCTGAGTCAAAGTAATCGCTTGGCACACATTTGTAGCGATTTTTGATTGGCGCGCAACGCAAATCATAATGCGCAGCTAGGTGCAGTAGATTTAACTTACCCTTCCCTCGCCCCTGATAAACGATGCCAACATGTAACTGTGCAGGCAAATTTTTTCGAGGAAAATGCGTAACGGCCAAGCCGAAAGTTTCGACCTTCCTAATTAGTTTAGTATTTGCCAAAATCTGAATCTCAGCCCTTTACCATTCCTCGGAGTGCATGTTGAGGATCCTGCTCCGTCCGTGAGAGGTGCGCATACACTTCGGAGTAGAAGCGATTCCATTTGCCTACCTTATTTCTGACCCTAAATGATGTTCTCAACAAGGCAATGCTGGTAATTTTCCTTAAAGATTGTGCATCAGCACTCGATAACAGCTCATTCAAGGATGCAAGATCGCCGTCCTCGATGGCCTCTTCAACAGCATCGACAGCGATCCTGATAGCCACTCGGCTCTGAGTTGGATCGAAAGTGGCAGCGGCGTCTGCAGCATAGAGATTCTTGAGCTTTTCACTAACGCGAAGGGAAAGACTGTAGTCAGACGAATCGGAAGGAACATATTTTGGCCAAGGCTCATTTTCTAAACGAGACGCCCTCACCGGCAACCTATATAAGCCTCGATCCGTATTTTCTGAATAAACCGCTCCTCGCACATCATTCCAGCGCTGCACATATGCTGAGAGACTCTCCATGGAACCAGTCAATGTTTCCACGTAGGCTAGAGAAGATTCAGGAGAACCACGAGACGAATCCAACTCTGCAGTAGAAGACCGCGACACAATGGTCATTACGATTCGCCTCCAACGTGCGAACGCAGCTCATTGAAAATTGCTTTAAGAACCTGACCATAATTTTCCGGATGCGGCAGAGCCGAAGCAGGGCTAGTATTGAAATCAACTTCCACCTGCACCACTGGCAGAACTTGACTATCAATCTGCTGATGGGAAGCAAATTGAACTGTATGAAGTGCAAGCTGCGAACACTTAACAATACGATTGATAACCAAGCCGCCTATCCTTGGAAACTTTTTCGGATTATTGTACTGTATCATTAGATCGCAGTAATCCGCCGAGGGCTTAAAGTCTGGTACAAGCTGACCGACAAACGACACAGCTTCTTTTTCAGACCCAAAGAACTTATTAAACTTTGCACCGACAGCAATACGAAGAGCTTTAGGAAAAGTTACTTTTGCGAACAGAAGTTCAAACTTCTCCAACACAACAATAAAGTCGCCTAAAGTAGGAATTGTGCTTGGATCGAGAGGTATCGCATTTAAAATCACCTCGAAACGACCAGGCTGACATGAAATCACCAGATGGCCGCCACCCCACTGCCCCTCTTCAGTTTTAACCCCTTGACCAGGCCTATTTGTCACTGAATCTGGCTGCTGCCCTGTCAATGAAGACCAAGAGAAAGTCATAGCTGGCTCGATCCCGCCGAGCAGAGTCAGGCGGATAGATTCGGTTTCCCAAACGGTTTTGGTCATGGGTTCTCTACTGTGTCAAACGGTTTGCTTGCAATGCCCCCATTCCGTGGGGCGATCAGACCGAGAGTGTAGCTACTCACCTAGCGATTTGCCTAGCATTCGGCGCCACATTCTGCCTGACCTTCTCGTACAAACAATTTCATCAGGAACCCTGTAATATTAGACGTTTCGCCATTGTCTATTAGACGCACAGCTACAAGGCCTTGAATGTCTAGTCTTTCCGACCACACCCCAATGATGCAGCAGTACTATCAGAAGTTGGCTACAGGCCTTGTGGTTCAAGGCCATGCATTGTCGATCGTCTAAAACGCCACCCCGACATAAGCGCCTTTCGGCCCCATGAAACCGGACAAGGTTGAGGTAGTTTTAGACGGCGTGTCACCCTTCCCTGCGTCCTGCCGACCGTACCCTTCATCCCTCCCTCACGATTGACGACTGCTACGCTGAAATCTCCACGGAGGATTCGAAATGCCCAACTCTGACCTGCTCCCTACTGACAATCCTTTCCTCAATCTTACTTATTAGCATCGCAAGGGCAGCCCCATGCGCGCGTGGAGTGCCAGCAAAACAGATCACTGTCCCGAAAACGACCGTGTCGATTTTTGGAAAACGGCGAGTGGTTAGGGACTACATCTTCCAGGCTCAACCGGCAGAACCAGCGATACGCCAGGTTCAAATGGGCCTCTTCGCACAGTCGACGCTCTGAGCGAATGCCGTAGCAATAGCCCACGATCAGCATGCGGATCATCAGTTCGGGATCAATCGACGGACGCCCAATCGGGCTGTAAAAATCGGCGAGGTAATGGCGCAAGTCGCTCAGATCGAGACACCGATCAATGCTGCGCAGAAGGTGATTGGCGGGGATGTGCTCTTCAAGGTTGAACGAGTAAAGCAGCCGTTCCTGCCCACTCGATAACTGTCCCATCATGCTGCGTGCTTCCCTGCTGGCCAATGTAGAGATTTTGCCGCTAGCCAGACAGGGGAGCTACTTTTTCAACAGAATCGGTCGATTGCAGTCCTTCGCGACAGGCAAAAAACGGCCAAAAGCAGACGTTCCGAACGTTTGCGGCAGTGACTGAGGTGAATTGTTCCTGATCAGCTATGGTAAGTCTGTAAACCACGCTCTCGGGCAGATCGTCCATGGACTCATACCTCACTCTTTTCCTAAGCATGTTCACCACGCTGCTGGCGATCATCAATCCACTTGAGGCCATTCCGGTATTCCTGGGTCTGCTGCAAGACAAAGACGCCGCCGAACAGCGCCGTGTGGCACGCAAAGCCTGCTTTTATGCAGTGCTGTTGATGTTTTTCTTTCTGATCTTCGGCAACTTGCTGCTGCGCTTGTTCGAAGTCCCCCTTAGCATGATTCGAGTGGTCGGTGGATTGATCCTCATGCGAATCGGGTTCGAGCTGTTTGCTCCCTCGCCCAACAGCAGCCTGATTCCAAGCGGTGGCAAAGGCAACGAGGACGTATCCTTCATACCAATGGCCATGCCGATCATGTTCGGCCCCGGCGCCATTGCCACAGTGATTGGCCTGACCAGCACCATCAAGGACGCCGACCGCGCCATACTGTCCTTCGCCGTAGTGGCACTGGCAATCTGCGCCACCATGCTGATCACTTACCTCTCTTTGGCTTACGCCAACAACATCCTCAAAAAGATTGGCCCGCAAGGCATCGACGCCGCCACTCGTATCGTCGGCTTCTTCGTTTCGGCGATGGGCGTAGGCCTGATCTTTCACGGGACGGTGGAGTTTCTCCAGTCGTATGGGGTGCTACTCAACGGTGTAACAAAGTAGGACTGCAAGTTCTCATGCAGTCAAAAAAACGGGCGCCTGTTTGGGGGCGCCCGTCGTTTTATAGCAGCTGGTTAGCCACGGCGTTAATCGTGTCCATTATGACCATTCTGCTTCATGGCTTTGAGAATGCCATCCAGGTTGTAGGTTTCCGGCGCCTGCATTGGCGGGAAGTCTTTGTAGGACATCAACTCCTTCTCCCAGAGCAACTGCCCGATTGGCAGCATGTTCCAGTTGTAGATATAGGCGTTACCAGGGGAACCCAAGGCACCGCCATAGCCCGTGATGGACTTCGCGTCAGCGCCGACTGTTGTTTCAAAGGGGTCACGTTTGAGGTTGAGCAGTTGTGTCCAGTGATAGGTGACAGCGCCGAATAGGCCGCCGGTCGCGGTATCCGGAACCATGGTGTAGTACATCTTCCAGTTTTTGTAGCGTACTGCCGAAGGTTGCGAGCCGGTGTAATAAAAGAAAGTATCGCGCGCCGAATGGGCGGACTGGCCGGTCAGGTAGTCAGTCTGATCCACGCCATCGAGCTTGGTCTTGACGATGCCGGGGTAATTGCCCGCCATGATCTGTTGGTTCAGCTCGTTACCCTTCTTGCCACCAGCAATATTGACCAGGGTTGGCACCCAGTCCAGCGAGGCAAAAATGTCGGTTAGGACGGTGCCTGGCTTAATCTTCCCAGGCCAGCGAATGACCAGTGGAGCGCGCATGCCGCCTTCCCAAGTGGTCAACTTGCCGCCCTTGAACGGGGTCGTACCGCCGTCCGGGAAGGTAATGGTTTCCGCGCCGTTGTCGGTGGTGAAGACGACAATGGTGTTGTCCAGCTGGCCCATGTCCTGAAGTTTCTTCAAGACATAACCAATATTGTCATCCAGTTGCTTCATGCCTGCTTCATTGGTGCCCCAGTCTTTTCCACCGGCTTCACCAACCATGGCGTCATACTTGGGTGGCAGTACCGTGGTGATGTGCATGCGTGCCGGGTTGTACCAGACGAAAAAGGGCTTATTGGTCTTCTTCGGATCGTTGCGGTCGAGGAAGTCGATGACCTTGGCGGAGATTTCTTCATCCACAGTTTTCGAGCGTTCCAGCGTCAGCGGCCCTTCGTCCTTGCAAGTGGTGTTCTTCTGCGTACCGTCGCTGGAGACGCAGGACATGACCGGACGCGGCGGCGTGAGGCAGGTACCCTCCCTTGGGTCGATGGCTCCGGGTACTTCCGGCAGCCCGTTGATCGGAGCGGCCTTGCATGGCGGTGCAATACTTTGCTCTTGCGGAGTCTTGTTGATGTCGACAAAACTCACGCCCTGCATCGCATCGAGGTGATAGAGGTAGCCCCAGAACTCCTGAAAGCCATGGGAAGTAGGCAGTGCCTCAAAATTGTCACCCAAATGGTTCTTGCCGAATTCGCCAGTGGTATAGCCCAGATCAAGCAAAAATTTGGACAGTGCGGGTGTACCAGGACGCAGCCATGATGGGCTACCGGGTAATTGCGGTGGAATCATGCCGGTACGCAGCGGATGCATCCCGGTAAAGAAAGCGTTGCGCCCCGCCGTACAACTCTGCTCGGCGTAGTAGGTCATGAATTTCGCACCTTCCTGGGCGATGCGATCGATATTCGGCGTTTCACCGACTGCCAGCCCCTGGTGATAGATACTCGGCTGCATCCAGCCAATGTCATCGGCCATGATGAACATGATGTTGGGTTTGTTTTCGGCAGCTTGAGTCACTGCCGACATGCTGGCTCCCCCCACCAGACTACTCAACGCCAATCCCGCTAGTACAAGGGTTCTCGGTTTCATGAGTTTGATCCTCTTCAGTTGATTCACATAACTACCCATCTCGGGTACGTTGTGTTCTCATCTCTCAAGGCTCAAAAACTTCAACTGCCCCATCCTTATACTGACGGTCATCCGTCACTGGGCATCCTTAACATCTTGAGCTTTGACCGTAATGGCGTGTGGCTCTTATCGCATGCATACCCGGAATTCAGCCCTACCACTAACAGGATGGTGAGTATAGACGCGCATTTATAAGGTGCCGGGCGGTAGAAATTTAGGGAATGGGCCTTCAACGTTTCTGCGTCTTCTTCTGGAAACCTCTATCACCCAGCCCATCCTGCGAAATTGGCGAAAACGTCGGGGCAACGTTTGCGCAAGCTGCTTGATGGCAAAGCTGCCCCCGCCATCCGTCACATCATTTCACCGCTTTGCCTGCGCGACATCGCCGCAGAAAATATCGACGCTTCCATCTTCGGGTGATGTACGTACGACGATGGAGTATTTGCCGGAAAGCAATTCTGACGTTGCGATAGGCGCACTACGGTAAAAGCTCCAGCCGTTGGCACCGGCGGCATCCCTTGTGTTGACCTTATCGTTCATTGCGTAGGCGACTGGCCCGGGTTGCTGGCAGCTGCCTTTATTGATGAACGTGTAAATGCGCGGGGGCAGGATAGTTCCGGTCGGAACACCAGTGATATAGAAGTCAAAATTGGTTTGATTGCCTTCGGCGGTCAACGTGGTGTTGGCGCTCTGGCCCGCATTGCTGTGGGTGGCAGCCAGAGGCAAATTCATTGAATGGTTAGAAGCCGTACTGCAACCGAAGAGACCGACCATGAGTAGCGCGAGCGGGACGATGCGGGTATTCATAAACAACCTCCAAAAACTGGAAGAAGTGCATGGGGGGAACAATGGGTATAGCTCATTAATAAATGTGCTGTTCTCATAAATCCGAGTTCAAACGCCCGCTTTATGCAGGCGAGCAAATCACCTGCAACTGGCTCATCGCTGACATCGATGAACGCGGTCAAGCAAAAAGCCGAAGTCAGGATATTCAATGCACAGGAGTCACGCTGCTGGAGGCGACGGCGACTGGCGTCTTACCCGGAACTAAAGAGCGTGAATGCCTCCAACAAATGCTGGTTGAGGGCGATCTCACTAACGGAGTCGCCGCACCCAGGACTTGATGCCTGTCCGGGAATGGGTCGACTTCAGCCAATCGCTACAGGCAAAAAACGGCCAGAAGCAGCCCTTCACACTGAACCCATGTTGCGACCGGGCTAACAGCGCTTGCTCAGGAGCCATGTATATCTTGAGTTCATTGCCCATCACCCCGCCTCAACCTGGTTGGACTTCCGGGATTCCAGTATGGGCGGCAGGCCGCTCTCAAGTGGTTTAGAACAGCGCCCCCTTACCCTGTCGATGCATTGCATGCATAGGCGTATCCTTGGCTGCAGAGTAAACTTCGCTCCTGGCCTATCGGAGCAATTCATTTTTACATTGGGAATTACTGTGTCCAAACCTATTGAGGATAATGCGTCCCTCGAGTCCTTTTCGCTCGAAAGCCCCTCCCCGCTATATGCACGGGTCAAGCAAATCATCATGCAGAAGATTCGCTCCGGTGCGTGGCTACCCAATTCCAAACTGCCCTCTGAAAGTGAACTCCTGAATTTGCTCGGCGTGAGTCGCATGACCATCAACCGGGCGCTGCGAGAACTGACCATTGAGGGTTCACTGGTGCGCATGCAGGGTGTAGGCACTTTTGTAGCCGAACCAAAAGGCCATGCGGCGCTGTTCGAGATCCACAACATTGCGGAAGAGATTGCGGCCCGAGGTCATGAGCATCGCTGTGAAGTGGTCGTGCTTGAAGAGATGCCTGAACGGGCGCGCGCTTCGATGCCCTTTCCCCTCGAGGGGGTCAAGCGCTTGTTCCATTCGGTTGTCGTGCATCACGAAAATGATGTGCCGGTGCAGATCGAAGAGCGCTTCGTCAATGCCGAGGTCGCACCCGCCTATCTGCAGCAGGACTTTACCAAGGTCACGCCTTACGCCTATCTGATTCAACTGGCGCCGTTGACCGAAGGTGAGCACGTGGTCGAGGCGATTCTCGCCAAATCTGCCGAGTGCAAGCTTCTGCAAATCAAACGCTATGAACCGTGCCTGCTGATTCGCCGCCGCACATGGGCGGCAATGGGTCAGGTTGGTTGCGCACGCCTGGTCTACCCGGGTTCGCGCTATCGCCTCGAAGGCAAATTCGGTAACTGACTCACAAGTCGAGCGGCCCCCGCCTGCCGCTCGATAGACACCTCCCCCTGGACATCCCTCCGAAGGTGTTACCCATGCCAAGCCAATTGGCAGAATGGTGACACTTCTCAAAAAAACGCGAAAAATCGTTACAAAGCGCACAACCGTCGCGACTATTACTCACAAAATTGCAACAACATTCTCATCATTCCCGTCTCGCTCAAAATTCTCATCAGTATTTTAACTATTTGATTTAATTCTATTTTTTGTATTTTTATCTTTTCACTTGGTTCTCATCAGGCGAATTTGGCCCCTCGCTTGCATTTACTTGTACATACAGGTTGGTATAAGTGCGCATATACATCGCAAAGCGTGACTACCACCCCGCTCACCACTGAATGAGGAGATAACCATGACCACCAAGACCACTCGCCTGCGTGACGTCGAAATCCGCGCTGCCCGCGGCAACAAGCTCACCGCCAAGAGCTGGCTGACTGAAGCGCCGCTGCGCATGCTGATGAACAACCTCGACCCTGAAGTCGCCGAGAACCCTAAGGAACTGGTGGTCTACGGTGGTATCGGTCGCGCTGCGCGTAACTGGGAATGCTACGACAAGATCGTCGAAAGCCTGACCAACCTGAACGACGACGAGACCCTGCTGGTGCAATCCGGCAAGCCGGTCGGCGTGTTCAAGACCCACAGCAACGCCCCGCGCGTACTGATCGCCAACTCCAACCTGGTACCGCACTGGGCGAGCTGGGAACACTTCAACGAACTCGACGCCAAAGGCCTGGCCATGTACGGCCAGATGACCGCCGGCAGCTGGATCTACATCGGCAGCCAGGGCATCGTCCAGGGCACCTACGAAACCTTCGTCGAAGCCGGTCGCCAACACTACAACGATGACCTCAAAGGCAAGTGGGTACTGACCGCCGGCCTGGGCGGCATGGGTGGCGCCCAGCCTCTGGCTGCAACCCTGGCCGGCGCTTGCTCGCTGAACATCGAATGCCAGCAGGTCAGCATCGATTTCCGTCTGAAAAGCCGCTACGTCGACGAGCAAGCTACCGACCTCGACGACGCGCTGGCCCGCATCGCCAAATACACCAAAGAAGGCAAAGCGATTTCCATCGCCCTGCTGGGTAACGCAGCGGAAATCCTGCCTGAACTGGTCAAGCGCGGCGTGCGCCCGGACATGGTCACCGACCAGACCAGCGCCCACGACCCGCTCAACGGCTACCTGCCGGCCGGCTGGACCTGGGACCAGTACCGCGAACGCGCCAAGACTGAACCAGCCGCTGTGATCAAAGCCGCCAAGCAATCGATGGCCGTGCACGTTAAAGCGATGCTGGACTTCCAGAAAATGGGCGTGCCGACCTTCGACTACGGCAACAACATCCGTCAGATGGCGCAAGAAGAAGGCGTGGAAAACGCATTCGACTTCCCGGGCTTCGTACCGGCCTACATCCGTCCGCTGTTCTGCCGTGGCATCGGCCCGTTCCGTTGGGCTGCACTGTCGGGCAACGCTGAAGACATCTACAAGACCGACGCCAAGGTCAAGGAACTGATCCCGGACGATGCCCACCTGCACAACTGGCTAGACATGGCCCGTGAGCGCATCAGCTTCCAGGGTCTGCCGGCACGTATCTGCTGGGTTGGCCTGGGCCTGCGCGCCAAGCTGGGCCTGGCGTTCAACGAAATGGTCCGTAGCGGCGAGTTGTCCGCGCCAATCGTTATCGGCCGCGACCACCTGGACTCCGGTTCGGTATCGAGCCCGAACCGCGAAACCGAATCGATGCAGGACGGTTCCGACGCCGTGTCCGACTGGCCACTGCTCAACGCTCTGCTCAATACCGCGAGCGGCGCGACCTGGGTTTCCCTGCACCACGGCGGCGGCGTCGGCATGGGCTTCTCCCAGCACTCGGGCATGGTGATCGTCTGCGACGGTACTGACGAAGCGGCCGAGCGTATCGCACGCGTGCTGCACAACGACCCGGCCACTGGTGTTATGCGTCACGCCGATGCCGGTTACCAGATCGCCATCGACTGCGCCAAGGAACAAGGCCTCAACCTACCGATGATCGGCAACGTCTAAGCCCCGGAATCGAGGAGCCTGCACCATGAGCAACAGTCCGTTTACCCAACAACTCCAAGGCATTCGCGTGCTTGATCTGAGCCGCGTTTTGGCTGGTCCGCATTGTACGGCCATGCTCGCCGACCTGGGCGCCGACGTCATTAAATTCGAAGTCCCTGACCACGGCGATGACAGCCGTCACCTGGGCCCCTTCAAGGATGGCGAGAGTGTCTATTTCGGCCTGATCAATCGCGGCAAGCGCAGTGTCGAAATGGACTTCAAGTCCACTGCTGATCGTGCCCGGCTATATGAGCTGGTCCGTGACGCAGACGTCGTCGTGGAAAACTTTCGTCCCGGGGTAACACGTCGCCTGGGTATCGACTTCGACACCCTCAAGCAATACAACCCCAAGCTGATCTACGCGAGCATTTCCGGTTTCGGCCAGCATGGTCCGCTGTCGGCTAACCCGGCCTATGACATCGTAGCCCAGGCCATGTCGGGGCTAATGAGCGTCACGGGTTATGCAGAGACAGGCCCTACACGCAGTGGCGAAGCCATCGGAGATCTATGCGCCGGTGTTTATGCTGCGTGGGCCATCAGCTCTGCGCTATTCGCTCGCGAACGGCATGCACCCGGCGCGCAATACATCGATGTTGCCATGTTCGATGTGTTGTTCAGCCTGCAGGTGACTGGTCTGTCCAATCTCTTCGCCAATGGCGTTGCGCCTGGGCTGGTGGGCAACCGCCACCCGGTTTCGACCCCCTTTGACACTTACCGCGCCGCCGACGGCCAAGTGGTCATCGCCGTGGCGAGCAACAAGCTGTTCCAACGCTTATGCGAATGCCTGGGCAAGCCAGCACTTAGCAGCGACCCACGCTTTGCCGATGACCCGCAACGCACACTCAACGAGCCGGAGCTACGTGCCGAAATCGAAGTCTGGACGCAGCAAAGAAGCGTTGAACAGGTCTGCGACATCCTGCTCGAGGCGGGCGTGCCGTCCTCCCCTGTGTGGAACCTCGCCCAGGCGGCCAGCAGTGAACAGGCCCAGGTGCGACAGTTACTGATTCACCCCGAGGGCTCCGTGCAGCCGCTGGTACCGCAACCGGTTTTCTTCAATGGCCACAAACCCCACGCAGTCACCCACGCCCCACGCCTCGGTGCCGACAACCATGCTTTCGGACTGAACAAACAGGAGCTTTCCCATGAACTTTGAATTAGATCAGGTCGAATTGGCCGTTATCGAAACCGCTGAAAAACTGGCTCGCGAGGTGATCCAGCCGCGCGCTCAGCATTACGATGAAACCGAGACATTCTGTGCCGAGAGCCTGCAGGCATTGGCCGAGCTCGGTGGGTTGGGTATCAACTTGCCCGAGGAGTACGGCGGACTGGGTATCGGCAGCCTGGCCATGAGCCGTGTGGTTGAAGCCGTGGCTGGCGCCTGCGCCTCGACCGCTTCGGCCCTGACTGCGCATTTCCTGGCGACCGATTCGATCCTGATTGGCGGCACTGAAGCACAGAAACAGGAATGGCTCCCCCGCGCCGCCAGCGGAGAACTGCTCGGTGCCTTCGCCCTGACGGAGCCGGCCGCTGGCTCCAACCCGGCCGACATGCGCTGCCGTGCCCAGCGTGAAGATGGCGGTTGGCGGGTGCGCGGTAGTAAGCACTACATCACCAATGCCCGCGAAGCAGGCTTCATTGTGCTCTATGCCAAGACCGACACCGAAGCCGGCCACAAGGGCATCAGCGCCTTCATGATTCCCCAGGACACCGCGGGGATCAGCTTCTCCAGTCCGGAAAAAACCATGGGACTGCGTGGCAGCACGATCTATGAGTTGGCCCTGGACTGCTGGTTGCCCGAGTCGGCATTGCTGGGCATCGAAGGTGCCGGTTTCAACACGGCCATGGCGGTGTTGGATCGGGGTCGCGTTGAAGTGGCGGCCATGTCCTTGGGCATTGCCAATGCCGCCTTGCAAGCAAGCTTGAACTGGGCCCGCGAACGGCAGATCGGCCCCAAGCCGCTTGCTGCCTACCAAGGCACACAGTGGCGTCTGGCCGATATGTACGCACAGCTGGAAGGTGCCCGCATGCTGACCTGGAAAGCCGCCGCCCGCCGTGACAGCGGTGAACGCTTCAGCCTGGACTCAGCCACGGCCAAACTGGTCGCCGCCGAATGCGCCGGTTTCATCACCGATGCTGCGCTCCAGCTCCATGGCGGTTATGGCTACATTCGCGACCTTCCACTGGAACGCTACGTACGCGACGCACGCATCCTGCGAATTTTCGAAGGCACGTCCGAAGTGCAAAAAATCATCATTTCGCGAAGCTTGCTCGACGCCCAGCGCTGATCGAGCGAAAAACCGGGCCTGTTTGACGGGCCCTCCCCTGAGTCACTCCCCCACGAGAAGGCTGTCGTCCGGTACGACGCCCGAGAGGAACTGCCATGTCCGCCACCAAAGAAAGTGCGCAGCGCAAGACGTATATAGAACGGCGATCCATCGATTACATACCTGAGTCCGAGCGCCATGGCCGGCTGCTCAGTCAGTTCACCCTGTGGTTCGGCGCTAACCTTCAAGTCACGGCGATCGTCACCGGCGCACTGGCTGTCGTATTGGGCGGTGATGTGTTCTGGTCGCTGATTGGCTTGTTGATCGGGCAACTGCTGGGTGGCGCGATCATGGCGCTGCATGCCGCTCAGGGCCCCCAGTTGGGCCTGCCGCAGATGATCTCCAGTCGCGTGCAATTCGGCGTCTATGGCGCCGTCATCCCTATCGTCCTGGTCTGCCTGATGTACGTGGGCTTTTCTGCCAGCGGCTCGGTGCTTGCGGGCCAGGCCATCAGTCAACTGGTCAACGTCAGTGACGCCGCTGGCATCCTGATTTTCGCGGTGATGATCGTTGTGCTCACCGTGCTGGGCTATCGGACTATCCATTTGATCGGACGCCTGTCGAGCCTGATTGGCGTGGTGTCTTTCTTCTACTTGTTCTACCGCTTGCTGTCAGCTCATGACATCAGCGAGCTGCTGGGAAATCGACACTTTTCACTGGCCAGCTTTCTCTTGGCAATATCACTCTCGGCTTCCTGGCAGATCGCATTCGGCCCCTATGTCGCTGACTATTCGCGCTACCTGCCGAGAAAGACTTCGGCCTGGAAAACCTTTTTGGCTGTGGGCCTGGGCTCAGTGATCGGCACTCAAATCTCCATGGTCTTCGGTGTATTCGTCGCCGCCTTGGCGGGTGATCAGTTTGCCGGCCACGAGGTGTCCTACATCGTCGGCATGGGGGCCAGCGGCGTCGTCGCGTCACTGCTGTTTTTCAGCATCGTGTTCGGCAAGGTGACCATTACCACACTCAACGCCTACGGTAGTTTCATGTCCCTGGCTACCATCATCAGCGGTTTCAGAGGCAACCAGGAAATTTCCAAAACCGTGCGGTTGATCTACATCCTGGTCATGGTCGGATTCGCCACTGCACTGGCGCTGTTGGGGAGGCATTCGTTCCTTCATGACTTCTCAGCGTTCATCCTGTTCCTGCTGGCCTTTTTCACGCCCTGGAGCGCCATCAACCTGGTTGACTTTTATCTGGTGACCAAGGAGCGCTATGACATCCCCGCCCTCTCCAATCCGGATGGTCGATACGGACGCTGGAATGTCACAGGCATAGCGGTCTACGCCCTCGGCGTAGTGATTCAGATGCCCTTCATAGCCACCAGTTTCTACACCGGCCCCTTGGTTGAAACCTTGGGTGGGACGGACATTTCGTGGTTGATCGGCCTAACCGTACCAGCCCTCATTTACTACTGGGTGGCGCGTAACTCGACGCAACGGATTCCCGCGCAGCTGATTCTTCCGGAAGAAGCCAATCCAGCCTGATTACACACTCACGGCAGGGCGGTCCAGCAGGACCGCCACTGCACCTCTCGCAACGCAGAGCGCCTGACCTCCCATGCTTGCCGCAAACACACAGAAGCACCCCGTCCCAAGTGCCCGCGACCGCCTGCTCGATGTTGCACTGGAACTCTTTGCAACGCGCGGCTACCAGGCCATCGGACTGCGCGACCTGGCTGGCGAGTTGGGGCTTCATGCCGGCTCGCTGTACAACCATATCGAGAACAAACAAAGCCTGTTGTTCGAACTGATCGAAGGCGCGGTCTCCGACCTGTTGGCCGGTACCAAGCGCCGCATGCGGGGAGCCCGGACGCACCGCGACCGTCTCCAGCGCTTTGTGCACGCATTTGTGGTATTCAACATGGCCGAGAAACATCGGCTAATGCTGGTGACACGAGAGTTCGTCAACCTCAGCGATGAGCAACAACAGGAGATCAATCAGCTGAAGAGCAGCTACGCCACCCTGCTGAAGGCCATCGTTTCCGCCGAGTGTGGCGAAACTGGCTGCATCGGTGACCGCACAGGCCTGATCACAGAGGCCGTCATCGGCATGCTTTACGGACAGTCCCTCTGGCAAAGCATTGACGTCCCGGAACAACAACTCACGGATGCCCTCACCCACTTTGCCCTGGGCATCATTGCCTGCAGCAGAGACCCAGCGCTCAAGGCATAAGCACTATGCACCCGTTACGACATACGCCTCATGACGAACTGCATGCCCGCTTGACGCCAATGCCCCGCTTTCGCGTTCACCCCTAGTCCTGTCGGACGATGTTGCTGCCGGGAAGGAGGGAGAACAATCCCGCCAGTTCCCGGGTAGGGAACGCTGCACTGACAATTAGAACAACAAAGGGTTAGCCATGCAGAACAACAACGTTCAGGCCATTGCGCCGTCCCCCTTCAGTCCGCTGACCATTGGTCCGCTGACACTGCGCAACCGTTTCATCAAGTCCGCCACCAACGAGGGCATGTCCACCAATGGCGTACCAAGCAAACAGATGGCCAGGTTCCATGGCGACATCGCTGCCGGTGGCATGGGCATGACCACGCTGGCCTACTGTGCCGTCAGCCCGGATGGCTGTACGCTGCCGAACCAGATCGTCCTCAACCGGGATAACCTTTCGCATCTGCGCGTGATCACCGACGCCGTGCATCGTCATGGCGCCGCGGCCTCGGCACAGATCACCCACGGCGGCTGCTTCACCTTTTTGCCGCCGCGGCAGACAGCGCGCCCACTGTCCTCCAGCGGCGGCTTCAACAAGGTTGGCATGCTCAGCGGCATGTTCCGCAAGCAGGCGATGACCGAGGTCGACATGCTGCGGGTCGCCGACGAGTTCGTGCGCGGCGCGCGGCTGGCTCGCGAGGCCGGCTTCGATGCGGTTGAACTGCACATGGGCCACGGCTATTTGCTCAGCCAGTTCATTTCGCCGTTGTACAACAAGCGCCGCGACCCGTATGGCGGCAGCCTGGACAATCGCCTGCGCTTCCCCGGCCTGGTGCTGCGCAAGGTGCTCGATGCGGTGGGCAAGGACCTGGCGGTGGTGTGCAAGTTCAGCATCACCGAGGGCGTGCGGGCCGGCAATACCGCCGAGGACGGCGCCGCCATCGCCCGCATCCTCGAACGTGAGGGCGCGCACCTGCTGGTGTTGAGCGCGGGGATGAACGTCGAGTCGACGACCACCATGTTCGGTTCCACCTTTCCCAAGGAAAACCGCGTCACCGTCCGCAACCCGATCATCGCCGCCGGCATGTTCATCCAGAGCCTGATCGAACCCAAGGTCGAGTTCCGCGAGCTGTATCTGCTCGAGCATGCCCGCAAGATCCGGGCGGCAGTGAAGATGCCGCTGGCCTACCTGGGCGGGGCCAAGAGCCTGGCCGGAATCGAGCAGCTGATGGCCGAGGGCTTCGACGCCGTGGCCATTGGGCGCGTGCTGATCGCCGAGCGCGACTATGTCAACAAGCTACAGTCGGGTATCAGTCGCGACTCAATCTGCACCGCCTGCAATCGCTGCGTGGCGATGATGTACACCCCGGGCGGCACCTCCTGCGTGCTGGGACAACCCGGTGACCCGCAGCTCAACAGCCAGGGCGCCGCGTCCTGATTCCGGTGGATGTTGCTGCGGTTCGCCGCCACTGCGTTGGGAGCGCAGTGGCGGCCCTTTAGCCTTGCTGTCGCGCTTTGGCGGCATGCAACCCGGCCTGGCGACCGAAGAAGGTCGCATCCGCCAGGGACATGCCGGAACTATAGCCGCCACCCCAACGGGGCAATCCGCACGCAGTACGCCCTGCCGCATACAGGCCGCCAATCGGCTCACGCTTTTCCGTGAGGACTTCGCCAGTCGGCAGGGTATCCAGCCCTCCCAGGGTAAAGTGTGGGTAAAGCGCATAATCGACTCGGCAATCCAGCGCAACGAACGGCGGCTCGTTGAGTGGCTTGAGCCATTTTGCGGCTTTGTGGAACAACGGGTCGCTGCCATCGGCGGCATGGCGGTTGTACAGCGCTACTGTGGATACCAAGGTCCCCTCGGGGAGCCCAAGGTCCCCTTCCACCTCCTCCCAGGTTTCGCCTGCCGCGGCAATCTGGATGCGTGTGAAGTCCGCGGGCGGCTGGAACGTGGCGTTATCGACCAGCAGGTAAATGCGGTCGCCCATCTGCTGCATGATGTGATAACCGACGCGGCCGTGATAGCAATCCTCATTGATGAATCGCTGGCCACGCTCATTGATGAAAATCCCATTGACCAGCGATTCGGGCGCATAAAACGGCAGGCTCAGGAAGGCCTCGCCCATGTGGATCGCCGCGCCCCCCACGCTCATCCCCAGGAGGATGCCCGTGCCATTGTCGCCAGGGGTTCCGATGGGATTGTCGGAGCGCAGCAAATGTGGCACATGGCGTTTGACCATATCGCGATTCATCACGAAGCCGCCGGCACACAGGATGACGCCGTTGCGGGCCCGGGCAAAACAGATCTGGCCAGCGATCCGAACCACCACGCCATGGACATGATTGGCCTCATCGGCAATCAGGGCGAGCACCCGGCTGTCGTAGCGAACCTCCACGCCAAGCGTTTCGACGCGCGCGGCCAGTGTGTCCATCAACATGCGCCCGCCGCCCCAGCCGGTCCACTGCGGCGTGTGTCCGCGCGGGCACGGCTTGGCGTGCTCCACGAACGGCCATGCCTCTTCACTGCCGGACCAGATCAGGCAGTCGTCTGTCACTGGCTCGAGCATTTTTTCCGGCAAAAACGTGTTCTTGTACTTGACCCCTTGCGCGACCAGCCACTCATAGTGGCCAAGACTATTCTCCGCATACAGGCGTACCTTCGACTCGTCGGCGTCGGCGCCGCCTGCCATCATCAAATAACGGAAAAGGTCTTCGGTGTCGTCGCTGAAGCCGGCTTGCCGCTGAGCGGGCGTGCCACCGCTGCCACCCAGATAGATTTCGCCCCCCGACAGAGCGCTCGTGCCGCCGTGGCCGGAGGCGGCTTCCAGAAGCGTCACGGCCGCGCCCGCGCCGGCGGCCTCAATGGCAGCACAAGCGCCTGCGGCGCCAAAACCGACGACAATCACATCTGTCTCGAGGTCCCAGTTGGGAACCTGGTGGGTCCGGCAGGGCCGTGAAGAAGAAAAATTAAATGACATAATTGGCGTCCCGTGATGTCACGCTAAGAAGTCGCCGCCATTGACGTCGAGTGTTGCGCCGGTAATCGCGCTGGCGTAATCGGATACCAGAAAGAGTGCGGCTCTGGCACATTCATCGTCGGTCGGTATGCGCCCGAGTGCGATATTGGCGGCGATCGGTGCAATGATATCGGCCTCCGGCACCCGGTATTCGGCCGCTGTCTGCTGGACATAACCCTGTACCGGCGCGCCCCACATCCAGCCCATATGGACATTGTTGGCCCGCACACCATGAGATCCCAGTTCCCTGGCCAGATACTTGACCGCCACTGCCAGAGCGCCCTTGGACGCCGCGTAGCCCGATTCGCCTGGAAACGGTTTGCGCGTGGCCTGGGTGTTGATCATGACGATTGCGCCGTTACCCTGCTTTTTCATGTGCGGCAGGATTTCCTGCGTCAGCGTCATGGTGCCGATGACATTGGTGTCGAAGACCGAGCGCCAGCTATCGAGATCAGCCTGCTCGATCGCTTCAGGGAAATTGCCATGCACGTAGGCACTGTTCACCAATGCATCGATCCGGCCGAACCGCCCGATCGTTTGGTCTGCCAGGCGCTGGCATTGCGCCCTGTCATTAATGTCGGTCACTACCTTGAGCACCTCGCATTGCGTGCCCAGATCGCGAATCCGCGCCTCTGCATCGTCCAGCTTTACGGCTGTGCGTGCGGCGAGAATCACTGCATGCGCGCCCT
The DNA here is from genome assembly GCF_052112305.1 of Pseudomonas sp. QLc11A. Taxonomy (NCBI): domain Bacteria; kingdom Pseudomonadati; phylum Pseudomonadota; class Gammaproteobacteria; order Pseudomonadales; family Pseudomonadaceae; genus Pseudomonas; species Pseudomonas sp. QLc11A. The sequence goes on along the minus strand of NZ_JAVAJJ010000020.1, from coordinate 105,588 downwards.
CGCGTGCGGCTTCGATGGCAAGCTTGACACCCAGGCCGGGGCCGATACCGGACACCACGACGACTTTGTTTCGTAGCAACATTTCAATGTCTCCAGTTATTGTTATTGGTGTGGATTTGAAAGGTCACCGTATAAGTGAGCGGCGGCCACGTTCTTCGTCCGACTGGACTAAGTGACTGCGCCTGGTGCGTACAGGCGCCGGGAACGACGTGGGCTGCGGGCGAACGACAGATCCCGAATAGTCTGTTTGAGGGATTCCACGGTCTTTACCGTGACTGACCATGGTTTGAAGACCTCATCTGGAGGTCGACACAGGCCAAGATACCCACTCACTGAAACGAGGATCTTTATCGCTATGGAAAAAGTCATCTACCTGCTCTGGCGTGATCCGCAGACCAGTCGCGAAACCTTCGTCCGCCGCCTGCGCAGCGAGGTCGCCGGACAGCTGCAGGCCTTGGGTGCCCAGGGTTTGCAATTGAACCTGGCCGACGCCGATGTCGCACCTGCAGCCGGCCTGCGCCAGGAGAATAACCGGCCGTTGCCCGACGCCAGCCTGTCGCTGTGGCTGGACAGCGCCAACGGCCCCTCGCGTCGTCCGTTTGACAACCTGATCGTTACCGCGACGGCACGCATGGCCGCCTATCTGGTCTGCGAGTCGGTCGCAATCCGCAACACTCGCTTCCCGGCCACACCCGGCGAGCGTACCCACGGTTTCGCCCAGGTGGCCCTGCTGACCCGCCCGCCGCGCTTGACACCGGAAGCGTGGCTGGACATCTGGCGCAATCACCACACCCCGGTGGCCATCGACACCCAGGACAACTTCCAATATGTGCAGAACCTGGTGGTATTGGCATTGACCCACGGCGCTCCGCGGATCGACGCTATTGTCGAAGAGTGTTTCCCACCAGCGGCCATGACCGATCCCCAGGCCTTTTTCGATGCGGTTGGCGACGAGGCGAAATTCCAGCGCAACCTGACCGCGATGATCGACAGCTGCAATCGCTTTATCGACTTCGACAAGATCGATGTGCTGCCTACCAGTCAGTACTGCCTGTAGGCCGATCTGCATTTCTCGGTAACCGCCAAAAAGCCCGACGCACTGCGCCGGGCTTTTTCATTGGTTTTTCTACGCGTGGCAGGCCGCATCGAACAGGCTGGCAGTCAGCTTGAACTGTTCGGGCAATGGTGAAGTCAGGGTCTCGAATACGCGGCGGTACCCTGTTGCAAGGATCTGCCAGGCCCCGTCGCGCTTAACGTATTCATCCTGGTAAAAAGCCGTACCGTGCAGCATCCAGCCCCCGTCCAGATCAATGACATGATCTTCCAGGTACCAGGTGCCCCTGGCCCTGTCGGGCGCCAGCATTTCGATCTCCGGATGATGGCCCTGGTGCTTGGACAGCAGGCCGGGCCTGTCCATTATTGCCTTGAGCCCTTCTACGAATGCAGCGCGGCCATCGAAGCTGTACTTGCCACTGTCCAGGGCGGTTTTCACATCTTCGGCCAGGCAGGTTTCGAACAAGGTCCAGTCGTGGCAGTCGAGCGCGCGAAAGTAGCGGTACTTGAGCTGTCTGATCTGCTCGATTTCGAGGTAGGTGTCCATCGTCATAGCCATCGGTTGTGCTCCTGTGGGTGGGTCTTCGCGCAGGATAGGCAGGGGGTGGGCGACACTCATCGTCCGGCCAGACTACGGCCGGCCCGAAGCCTGTTTGAACAATACCGCCCTGCCCCTTGCGGTAGTCTCCTAGGACGATGCCCCCCCTCCTCCGGAATGCGAGTTTGACCGCACCTGCACCATCGCAGGGCAGACAAGTAGGCTCGAGAATGTCCAAGGCATCGCACCAGCAAGCGCTCTACGAACTCATCTGTCGTTATGCTCAGGCAGTCGACCAACGCGACTGGGCGGTGCTGTCCCGCCTGTTTACCCCCGAGGCAACGCTCAAGGGGCCGGGATTCAGCTTCGATGGCGTCAGCGCCATCGTCGAAGGCATGAACGGCCTGGGTCACTACAGCAAGACCCAGCATCACATCCATAACCACCTGGCTGAAGTGGATGGCTTGCAAGCCAGTGCGGAAACCTACTGCGTGGCCAACCATATCTATGAGACCGAGGGTATCGAGCGCAAGCTCGACTGGGGCATTCGCTACCGCGACCGTTTCGCCTGCATGGATGGCATCTGGCACTTCACGTACCGCGAGCTGTTGCTCGACTGGAGCCAGGACCTGCCCCTGCGAGGAGCCCCACATGAAACGCGTTGAGAACAAGGTCGTGCTTATCACCGGCGGCGCCAGCGGCGTTGGCAAGGCCGATGCCCTGCTGCTGGCCGCCGAAGGCGCCCGTGTGGTGGTTGCCGACGTCAACTGCCAGGCCGGCCAGGGCGTGGCCGATGAGATCGGTGCGCATGCCCTGTTCATCGAACTGGATGTGGCCGACGAAACACACTGGCAACGAGCGATCGCCAAGACCCTGTCCCACTTCGGGCGCCTGGACGTGCTGGTCAACAATGCGGCGATCTGCCCGCTGGGGACTATCGAGCAAGCCAGCCTGGAACAGTGGCGCAACGTCATGCGGGTCAATGCTGACGGCTATTTTCTCGGCTGCAAGTACGCTGTCGAGGCGATGAAAAATAATGCCGCGGGCGGCTCGATCATCATGATGTCTTCGGTCGCGGCCCTCGCCGGCCTGGCGCCGATGTGCGCTTACAGCAGTTCCAAGGGTGCGGTGACCGCGCTGACCCGCAGCGTGGCCGTCCATTGCAAGCAGCAGGGCTACCGCATCCGCTGCAATTCGGTGCACCCGGACGGCATCTGGACCCCGATGACCCAGGCCATGGTCCCCGACCTCGACCCGGTAGCCCTGGGCATCGGCGACAACCCCATGGCGCGCATGTGCATGCCCAAGGACGTGGCCGACCTGGTGCTTTTCCTCGCCTCGGATGAATCGCGCTTCATCAATGGCGCCGAGCTACGCATCGACAACGCGCAGCTGATTTCCGGTATCGCTTGATGTTCCACCAACAAAAAAAATCTCTGACAAAGGAACCACACATGAACATGCTCAAAGGCAAAGTTGCCCTGATCACCGGTGGTGGCCAAGGGGTCGGCCAGGGAATCGCCTATGCCCTCGCGGATGAAGGTGCAACGGTCGCAGTGGCAGGCCGCACGCGCGTCACCCTGGAGCAAACCTGTGCAGAAATCCGTCGCCGTGGCGGCACCGCGCTGGCCGTGGAATGTGACGTGATGAGCCAGGCCGACATCGATCGCTGCGTCGCCCAGGTAATAGAAGCCTTCGGCGGACTGAACATCCTGGTCAACAATGCCCAAATCGTGCCGTTAGGCAGCATCCTCGAGGTCAGCGACGAAGCCTTCATGCAGGGCATCGACTCGGGCCCCATGGCCACCTTGCGCCTGATGCGGGCCTGCTACCCCTACCTCAAGGGCGACGGCGCGGTGATCAACCTGGCCTCCTCGGCGGCGGTACGCTGGGACGCATCGGGCTACGGCCATTATGCCGCGACCAAGGAAGCAATCCGCGCCCTGAGCCGTGGCGCCGCTTGCGAATGGGGGGTGGTTGGCATCCGTGTCAACGTCATTGCGCCGCATGCGCTATCACCGGGCCTGCGCGGTTGGGTCGAAAACAACCCGCAAGAGGCCCAGGCCTTTTTCAGCAGCATCCCGTTGCGCCGGGTCGGCGATTGCGAGACCGACATCGGTCGCACCGTCGCCTTCCTGGTCAGCGACAACGCACGTTACCTGACTGGCGCGACCATCCCGTTGGATGGTGGCCAGGCTTACTGGGGTTAATCGAGGAGCAACTGTATGCAACGTTTAGCAAACAAAGTCGCCATTATCACCGGCGGGGCCCGCGGTATGGGCGCACAGACCTGCCGACTGTTCGTCGAGCACGGCGCGCAGGTAGTCATCGCCGACCTGCTGGAAGCCGAGGGCCAGGCCCTGGCCAGTGAACTGGGCGACGCCGCCAGCTTTCGCCGCCTGGATGTCAGCGACGAGGGAAGCTGGCAGCAACTGGTGAACGAGACGGTAGAACGCCTCGGGCGCATCGATGTATTGGTGAACAACGCCGCCGTGCTGGTCTTCGGCTCCCTGGAGCAACTGTCCAAGGCCGACTTCGAGCGGGCGCTATCGATCAACCTGACCGGTACCTTCCTTGGTATCCATACCGTGGCGCCAATCATGCGTGCGCAGCGCGCCGGCTCGGTCGTCAACATCTCCTCGGTGGACGGCTTGCGCGGAGTCAACGCCCTGGCCGCCTACGTCTCCAGCAAGTGGGGCGTTCGCGGGCTGACCAAGGTTGCGGCGCTGGAGCTGGGCCCGCATGGCGTGCGAGTCAATTCGGTGCATCCGGGCGGGGTCGATACGCAAATGTCCAACCCCACCGGCGCCCCGCGCGACTCGCTCAACAACCAATACCGTCAGGTACCGCTGCAGCGCATCGGCGCCCCGGAGGAAATTGCCCACGCCACGCTGTTCCTCGCCAGCGACGACGCCAGCTACTGCAATGGCAGCGAACTGTCGGTGGATGGCGGCGCGGCGGCTGGTTGCTACTACGAAGGCTTGCCGGGTTCGCCCATCTGAATCATGAGGCCCCCATAGAAAAGACCCGCACGTCGTGCTGGCCTCAGGCGACCCCCGCCTTTCAAGCGGGGGAAACTTTTAATCGTGTGACTCACCTGCCGACACCGGCCATGCAGGACAAGGCCGGTGTCGGTTGTCTCTAGCCGCGGTACTGACTCACCACTTCGTTCACCGCACGCTGGATATCCTGGCGCACGTAACCGAGCAATTCGGCGTCCTGCGCGTCGGGCTGGTAGCTGATGGTGTTGCCACGCCCCGTATAGAGGGCCATGTCCGGTAGCAGCGGGTGCTCCTGGTCCAGAGATGGCATCTCGGCGTCGTTGCCGACAGCGCGCAGGAAGGCCTGGAAGTATTGGGCGTAACTGAGATTCTCGTCCCCTACAAGGTATGCCTTGCCCGATTCGCCGCGCTGCAGTGCACCCCAGATTGCCTGGGATAGCGAGCGAGTAGAGATGAAGTTGCTGCCACCCGCCGGACCGTAGAACGGCATTGGCGCGAACTTGCCTTCAGCATAACGGGTGTAGGCCTCGAACATATCCACCTTGAGTCCCGGCACCATCCCTACAACGAAGGGCGCGTTGACGCTGCAGACTCTGAAGTCCGGCCCGGACAGTGCTCTTGCACCGTCATCCGATAGATGACGCGAGCGCACGTACGGGATGCTGTCGATCAACTCCGGTGCCACTTGAGGATAAAAGCTGCCCACCAGCACCGCCTGCTTGATCCCGGCGCTACGAGCCAGCTCGAAAAAGCGCGGGATGGCCTCGACATTCGCGCGTTGCCAGTGAGCATCGATATCACCCTCCTGCGGAACGTGGCGGATGTCGCTGCCGGCAGCGAACACCAGGGCATCGAAGCTGGCCAGCTCGTCCCGGCTGAGGGTACCCGCGATGTAGTCGCACTGCAGTTGTTTCAACTCGGCGAGGGCGCTGCTTGCGGCCGCCGGTTTACGGCCGGCGATAGTCACGTCGTTACCCTGGTCCTTGAGATAGAGGGCAGCATGACCACCGATCAGGCCGGTCCCGCCAATTACGAGAATCTTCATCGAATATTCGCTCCTGCTTGAGCCCGAAGTCGGGCCGTTTTTTGGGGGGGGAAGCGCCAGGGCAACGCCGGGCGCGCACAGCTCAGATAACGCGTGCGGGGTGCTGTCGCCGAGGAGCACCGAGCATCTCGCGATAGGACGGTGGCTGACGTCCGGCCTCATCGCTGATGCCATAGCCCAGGGCCAGCTCGGCGCTGATCAGGGTCTGCCCGGAGAGGCTGGCCAGTTCCGGGGCATCGAGCAGCGAGCGGATCACTCGACCGTTGAATTCCGGAGTTTCTGCCATGGCCATGAAGGCATCGTATTGGTCGGTGCGCTCCGCTCCGGCAATAGCCGTGCGTTCGGTACGCTGCGGGCCGAGCCAGAGAGATATCGCGGCAACGCCGGTGCCCTCGAAGTCCACCGCCATATCCGCGGCCAGCTTGTCGCAGCCGGCCTTCTGTGCACCATAGGCCGGACCGTGCATGTAGCAGCCGGCGCCGAAGGAGGACACAAACGCAATCAGGCCATGTCCGTTACGCACCAGCAGGGGCGCGGCATGGTAGCTGGCGACATAGGCCGAGCGCAGACCGACGTCGAGGATGTCCATCAACTCCAGGGGTTTGTCCCAGAACGGCCCTGGATCTATCAGGTTCTCGTGGAGCAAGGCGGCGTTGTTTACCAGAAGGTCGAGACGCCCCTGCTCGCGTTCGACGCGGGCGAGGAGTTCGCGTACCTGTTCATCGTCGCGGTGGTCACAGGACACAGCGATGCCCTTGCCTCCAGCGCGAGTCACTGCCTCGGCGGTTTCCGCCAAACTACCAGGCAGCGGCTGACCGCGCAGCTGGCTGGTGCTGGCGGTGGCTGAGCGGGCACTGAGGTAGACGGTCATGCCCGCCGCACCGAGGGCGATGGCAATGCCCTTGCCAACGCCGCGGCTGGCGCCAGTGACAACCGCGATCCTGGAGTTATCCGATTTCATCTGTGCTTCCTTATTATTGTTGGTGGTGATGCGCAGCCCGTCAGTGCGGGGTCAGAAATTGAGACCGTTACCGCTGGCCTGCTCCACCGCCAGTGACCAGTACTGTTTTGCCTGTGAAGTCCATCATCCCGCTACCCTCGTTGGCTTGTCGTTTCGGCGATTGTTTGCCGGCGCTACCGGGGCGGCATCGTCCTGAGGGACTACCTCGAATCCAAAGGGCGCACAGCCGCATCAGACGGTGCTGGCATGCAGAAGGCGGTCTTTCTACACCTAGTCCGGTAGGACGATGAGGACGTACAAGCGTCGACTCCATAGTCATGTCGCAGCGTTCACACCCCGACACATACCGACCGGGTAATACCTGGCTCAGGTAAGAGGACGACATGATAAAAACAATAATCGCCCAGCAACCCCTGCGTTCCGCCGCTCGCTTGTCTCTGGCCATGTTGGCCGGTGGGCTGGCTGGTCAAGCCCATGCCTTGAGCTACCAGCCCAGCGAAGATTTGAAGGTCCAGTGGAACACCAACCTCACCTATGGCCTGGCCTGGCGCACCGAGTCCCGCGACAAGCAGTTGTCCGATGGTTTCCCCAACCCTTTGATCGCCAACATCGACGACGGCAACAACGCCTTCGACCGCGGTAGCCTGATCAGCAATCGATCCAGCTTCCTCACCGAGATAAACCTCAACTGGCAACAGGATTACGGCCTGTTCATGCGCGCCAGCGGCTTCTACGACGACGTCTACAACCGCGACAACGACAACGACACCGGCACCTCGAACTGCTTCGTCGGCGGCGAATGCTCAAGTGCCAAGCACTTTTCCCAGGAGACCATCGACCAGCACGGACGTGATGTACGTCTGCTCGACTCCTATGTATACGGCAGCTGGAACCTGGGCGGGCACGACGTCAACCTGCGCCTGGGCGACCAAGTGGTCAGTTGGGGTGAAAGCCTGTACATCGCCAACGGTATCTCCGGCGCGCAAAGCCCGGCCGACGCCACCAAGGCCAATACCCCCGGAGTCGAGGTCAAGGAGATCTTCCTGCCAGTGGGCCAGCTGTTCGGCCAGATCAGCGTGACCGATAACATAGGCCTGCAGGCTTACTACCAATACGAATGGCGCAAGACCGAGATCGACGGCGTCGGCAGCTTTTTCTCGGTCACCGACCAGATCGACGAGGGCGGCTTCACCGATGCCTTCGGCCTGACCCACCGCCTGAAGGACGACAAGCCCAGCGACAAAGGGCAGTACGGCGTGGCCATGACCTATATGGCCGAAGCTCTGAACAATACCGAATTCGGTTTGTACTACTCGCGCTTCCATGACAAGGCACCGCAGCTGGATTTCCTCAGCCACTGGAACGAAGCCGCTTACCTGGTGCGTTACTTCGATGAAGTCGACCTGTTTGGCGCCAGCTTCTCCACCGTACTTGGCGAAACCAACGTCAGTGGCGAGATCAGCTACCGCGACGGTGCGCCCGTGATGGTGGATACCGGCCTGGTGCCTTACTCGGTACGAGGCGAGACCCTGCAGACCCAGGTGTCCTTCGTCCACATGCTGAGCAACACCTGGGTGGCCGACACGGTCAACCTCACCGGTGAAGTGGGCTACAACCGCGTCCTGCAGAACGACAAGGCGCCAAGTTTCAATGTGTTCGTCGCCGATGGCACGGGCGGGTTCGCCTCCCTCACCACGCCGAACACCGACACGCTGTTCAACGACACATCGTCTTGGGGCTACACCGTCGGCGCCACCTTTTCCTACCTGAACCTCATCAATGGCTGGGATATGAGCATTCCCCTTGTGTTCAGCCAGGCGGTCAACGGCGACTCCTCGCTGCTCGGCAGTTTCGGCATGGGTGAGGGAGACAATCGCCTGGGTGTCGGCGTCAGCTGGAGCTACCTCAACAACCTGACCCTCGATACTCGTTACAACGCCTTCCTTGGCGACGCCAAGGACACCCCGCTGGCCGATCGCGACAACCTCGCCATCAGCGCCAAGTACAGCTTCTAACTCAGTGCGCCGGAGAATCCACATGCATATTCAGCACAAGACCCTATTGCTCAGCGTGTTGCTTGCCAGCAGTTTCAGCAGCGTCGCACTGGCCAAATCAAGCCCTGAAGAGGCCGCCCGTCTGGGCCGCGAACTCACCCCCATGGGCGCGGAAAAAGCCGGCAATGCCGATGGCAGCATTCCCGCCTGGAGCGGCAAATGGCGCGGTGCACCGCCCAACCTGAACTACGCCGGCAGCGGCAGCCAGTACCCGAATCCCTACGCCGATGAGAAACCGCTGTTCACCATCACGGCACAGAACATGGCGCAATACGAAGGCAAGCTTTCCGACGGCCAGAAAGCCCTGTTCCGGCACTACCCGCAGACGTTCAAGATGCCGATCTACCCCAGCCATCGCGATTTCCGCTACTCGGAAAGGGTCGAGAGCAACATTGCGAAGAATGCTGTCGATGCCGAACTGATCAGCGATGGCAACGGCGTGACCAATGCCATTGGTGCCTCTCCCTTCCCCATCCCGAAAAATGGCTACGAGCTGATGTGGAACCTCAACCTGCCTGCCCGGGCCTGGAAGGAGGACGCCGTCTACACCATGGCCCTTACCCTGTCCAACGGTGAGCGCTCGCTCGAGTCCATGGACTACAAGATCTACTCGGTCTGGGACGACCCCAAGGAAAGCGTCGGTAGCTCCGGCGGCGTACAGGCCTACGCCATGGTGTCCACCCTGGAACCTGCGCGTAAAAAGGGCGAGATCATCCTTGCCCACACGTTCACCGACCCCATGGCCTCTCCATCCCAGGCCTGGCAATACGTTCCTGGCATGCGTCGGGTACGTCGAGCCCCCACCGTGGCCTACGACACCCCCTTCGGTGCCGGTGGCTTTCGCGTGATGGATGAAGACCGCCTATTCAACGGCGCGCCGGATCGGTACGAGTGGAAGTTGCTCGGCAAACAGGAGATGTATATCCCCTATAACAACAACAAGCTCGACGATCCCGGCCTGAAGCTCGACCAGTTGCTGGCTACCAAAGGCCACGTCAATCCCGATTACATGCGTTACGAGTTGCACCGTGTATGGGTTCTGGAAGCCAACCTCAAGCCCGGCAAACGGCACGTCTATGGCAAGCGCAGGCTCTATATCGACGAAGACTCGTGGATCGGCGTGCTGGCCGACAACTACGACGGCAAGGGCGCCCTGTGGCGCAGCAACATGCAGACCACGGTGTACGCCTACGACATGCAGGGCTTCCAGGCGCGCCTCGCGATGTTCCATGACCTGATCGCCGGTTCCTACCTGACCGACCGCCTGCTCAATGGTCAACCCCCCGCTCGCCTGAACAGCAGCAGTTTCGAAGCGGACTATTTCACCACTACCAACCTACGCAAACTCGGGCGCTGACAATCAGAGCCACTGCCCGAACGCCACGCGGTCGGGCAGCAGGCTCACACGACATGAGGTCCATATGCTACGTCCCCTGAGCCTTGAAGAATTCAGCGGCATGCTCGGCAGCCTTTACCAGGGGCCGCTGGAAAGTATTCCCTGGAGCACCTTTCTAGACCAACTCAAATGCTCGATGGGGGCCAAGCACGCCACCCTCACCCTGCGACCGCCGAGCCAGCACGTGGACGGTCTGAGTATCAACACTGCCGGTTCCTCGGCGGCGATGTCAGCGTCCTACAATCAGTACTTCTACACCCTCGACCCCTTCACCGACCTGCCCAATCGCCAAGTCGTCATCTGCACCGAATTCGTTTCCGAGAAGGACTGGCTGGAATCCGAGTTTTACAAGGGGTTCCTGGAACCTGTGGATGTGTTCCATATCCTTGGAGCCGACATCAACACCAGCCTTGGCTCCAAATGCCGGATCCGCATCTCCCGCGATCGCGCCAGCGGGCCATTCAATCAGCAGGACAAGGAGTTTCTTGCCTCGTTCCTGCCGCACCTTGAACGTACAGTCATCCTGCACATGTGCCTCAACCGCATCGAGAGTGAACGCAACCTTTATGCTGGCGCCGTCGACAAACTGGCTGTGGGCACCATCATCCTCGACCAGGACGGAAAGGTCCTGCAGAGCAATCGACTCGCCCAACGCCTGCTGGCGGAAAGGGACGGTATCGAACTGGTCAACGACGGTCTGCAAGTGGGGACGGTGCGCGATTGCCAGGAATTCCACAAACTGATCGATCAGGCCTTGCTCTCGCAGAAGGGCAAGAACCCCTCGCTGGTCAAGGCCATGCGCGTGCAACGTCCTTCCGGGCGGGTCAACCTTGGCCTGATCGTGCGCCGCGTGCAGCAAAGCGAATGGAGCGACGGCAGATACTGCCCGGCAGTGGTCATTTTCATCAGCGACCCTGCGCAGAAATCCACCGCCCTTGAAGAAATCGTCCGGTCGCTGTTCGACCTGACGCCTGCCGAAACTCACCTGACCTTTCAGTTAGCCAATGGCCAGACCATTGATGAAGCCTCGGAGGAACTCGGCATCAGCCGCAACACGGCACGTGCGCAACTGCGTTCTATCTTTTCGAAAACCGGGGTCACCAGCCAGACCTTACTGGTGCGCTTGATTCTGCGTAGCGTCGCCACCCTCGGTTAAGCGGCCGCCACGCACGATAAAACGGGTTTCCTTTAGCGAAGGATGATTATGAAAACAAAAAAAACACTATTTATCGCCGCGCTATTGTGCGTTGCCACTTTTGGCTATGTGGCGCTTCTAGTGACAATCCCGACATTGCAGCATACAGCCATCAGTCAATGTCAAAAGTATGGATACTCGTGCTTTCTAATACCCTTCAGATTCTGGCCTTGAGTCTCTGGCTATCCTATAAGGCTGCTGGAGTTCTCCGTGGACTCGCCCCTATAAAGCTGGGCACCAACTCCCCGTTAAACTGATGCCGCGGCCAAGCGCCTAAACTCCCGTGGTGAGCGGTATTTCAGCGCGCTGTGCGGCTGCTCCTCGTTTTAACGCTCGAAGGCAATTGCCAAGTTGCGCAACACTGTTTCCCGACCAGGTTTGAGCATATGCGCGATGTAGTCGCGCTTGATCGTTTTGATGGTAAGGGGCCGGCGAACACACCCTCCGAGCCCGGCCGATAAGGGCGATTGTGTCCGCGTAATTTTATGCGGACGCAATTACCTTTAATGTCAGGATCGCCATGCGTGAACGTAAGTCCTACACAGCATCCTTCAAGGCCCAAGTCGTCCATGAGTGCGAGCAGTCCGTCGTTTGCGTGGCAGCCATCGCGATGAGTCATCGTATCAACGCTAATGTCGTGCGCCGTTGGCTGCCGCTTTACCGTGATCAGCAGGCTGTCGCGCTACCAGCTTTTATCCCTTTGAAAGTCGAATCTTAACGATTGGCTGAAGCGCCGGCGATCATTGAATTACCGCTTGGCCAGCAAACGCTCACGGTGAAGTGGCCAATTTCCGATCCTGAAGGGTGCGCCCGATTCATTCGTGGGCTCACCAATGATCCGCATCGATGCCATCTGGCGCGCCACCGAGCCCATGGACATGCGTGCTGGCACCGAGACCGCGCAGGCCAGGGTGATCGCGGTGTTCGGTGCGGCGAAGCCGCACTGCGCTTATCTATTCGCCAACTGCCGCGCCACTCGCATGACAGTCCTGGTGCATGTCGGGTTTGGCATCTGGCTGACTGCTCGCCGATTGAATCAAGGTAAGTTTCACTGGCCTGGTATTCGCCAAGGCTCTGAACTTGAGTTGGATACCGAGCAACTTCAGGCTTTAGTGCTGGGCTTGAGTTTCTGAAGAAGTTCATCGAAAAGAACGAAATAGTGCAGTTGCTGAAAGACCTTTAGCTGGACTGCCAGGCCAATCGACAGGGTCGGACTCTTAGCTGTGTTATTGACCCATTCGATCTCCGAATCAGACAGGGAATAGCTTCGATGAAGCTCCTTGGTGTGCAACTGACTGGGGTAAGAGAGAGTAGATCTGTTGTTGAGTACTTCTAGCTGCAAGCAACCGCTTTGCGAGTAGGGTGTCCACCGACCACGTTTGGCTGATGACTGCCCTTGATGAGAGGCCGCTTTTGGCCGATTTCTGCCTGTCGCCACAGTCAGCTTTAGGTCGTCCTCTGCCGGTCAAAAATCAGGAGCGTGAGCAAGCGCAATTCAGGTGAATGTTGAATGCAAACAGCTAGATAGAACTAGGTAATTAGCCACCAGTCTCAGCCAGCGTGAGATGAACTAGGCTTCCGGCAACATTTCTCAAGGATGACCGTCATGCCAGATAGCTCAGACTGTAAGATCGCGACGGCTGACGCTCTGACATTGCTCCTCCACAATCAACACGCCCTAGGTGCAGCAATAGAAGAAATAACCAAGTGGCTTTTAGAAAATGGGGTTGGCAGTGTTGCCGCTAATGCGATATCGGCCATGGAAACGCTGGACACAAATGCTCAAGCCATCACAGATTCCATAATGAGGATACGCCAGTCTTAGATCACTCAGTGCAGTCTAAGGCTGCCCTCTGATCTGAATCGGTCTCTGATTTTATAGGCACATTTGACCGATAGTGGGACGAGTAGCGACGGTCTAGCACGACCGTCACAATGAATGGTCAGACTTCCGTCTGCTCCGCCATTTCCAAGGCATCATCGACCTCGACTCCCAGGTACCTAACAGTGCTTTCAAGCTTCGTATGACCTAGTAAGAGTTGGACGGACCTCAGGTTCTTTGCCCTGCGATAGATCAAAGAAGCCTTGGTTCTCCGAAGCGTGTGAGTACCGTACATGGTTGGATCAAGGCCAATGGCTGCCACCCAATCTTTGACTATTCGAGCGTATTGTCTGGTGGAAAGATGGTCTGAGGCGTGCAACCAGCTCGGGCACAAGAAATCCTTGCTGCGAAGGCACTTTTGAGCAGGAAATCAGCGCAGGGGCAATCGTGCCGTTCCCCGCCTATGACCCTGCCCTGCGTACCCGTTATGCCTTCAGCCACCTGAAAGAGCGCTCACTGCCACCCGCGGTAGAGATTTAGAGCCAGTCTCTTACGGGCTCTGCTTGGAGATATGTGGCGGATACGTGGAGGTTCATACCCGAAGAGGAAAACGTTCCTCCCTATTAACGATGCAATCGTGCACGCCTCGCACCCGATGCTCTTGAACATCCCGCGTTGGAGCACTCTACGTTAATTCCCCTCCCTCTCGACCAGCGGATAATCGAAATCCTCAGTGGGGCAAAAAGTGGGGCAAAAATCAGCTCCGCGCAAAAACAATAAATCATAAAAAAATCCAGTCACCGCTAAGTGACTGGATTTCTTAAAGAATAAATGGTCGGGACGGAGTGATTCGAACACTCGACCCCTAGCACCCCATGCTAGTGCGCTACCGGACTGCGCTACGCCCCGACTAGGCGTGTTACCCGCTCCTCATCTCGAGGAACGCTCAAGAATATATCGCAAGCTTTTGAAAACTGGAAGTATTTAAAGCAGGAATTTATTTCTTGAGTACCACCAGAACATCTTCGAGCTCGGCGATCATCTGGCGGATCATTTGCTTGTATTGAGTGGTGTCGTCTTTGGCTTCATCACCGGACAAGCGCAGGCGCGCTCCGCCGATGGTGAACCCCTGATCATAAAGAAGCGCGCGGATCTGCCGGATCATCAGCACGTCCTGGCGCTGATAATACCGGCGGTTTCCGCGGCGCTTGACCGGGTTGAGCTGAGGAAACTCCTGCTCCCAGTAGCGCAGCACGTGTGGTTTTACCGCACACAGCTCGCTGACTTCACCAATGGTGAAGTAGCGTTTGCCCGGGATGACGGGGAGCTCGTCGTTATGACTTGGTTCCAGCATAAGCCTCAACTCGGGCCTTCAACTTCTGCCCTGGACGAAAGGTGACCACACGGCGAGCCGTGATCGGGATTTCTTCCCCCGTTTTCGGATTGCGGCCAGGCCGCTGGCGTTTGTCCCGAAGGTCGAAATTGCCGAAACCGGACAATTTGACTTGTTCGTTGTCTTCGAGAGCGTGCCTGATTTCTTCAAAAAACAGTTCGACCAATTCCTTGGCCTCCCGTTTATTCAGGCCCAGCTCTTCATACAGACGTTCCGCCATCTCAGCTTTCGTCAGAGCCCCCATACGTCACTTCCTTAACGTGGCGTTCAACCTTTGTTCGAGCGAGGTGAGGATGTTTTGCGTTGCGGTATTCACCTCATCGTCATTAAGAGTGCGCGATGGATGCTGCCAGGTCAAGCCGACTGCGAGGCTTTTTCTATCAGGATCAATGCCTTTACCCTGATACACGTCAAATAGCCTGAGGTCTGTCAGCCATTCGCCTGCATTTTCACGGATTACGTCCAGTACAGCCGTGGCTGCAATATCTTTGTGCGCAATCAGTGCAAGGTCACGACGCACTTCAGGAAAGCGCGATAACTCGTGGAATTTAGGCATTTTGCCCGACGCGACTTCCGCCAGAACCAATTCGAAGACGAAGACCGGACGGTCGAGACCGAGGGTTTTCGACAATTCGGGGTGGATTGCGCCAATGAAGCCGACCAGACGACCATCGCGTTCGATGCGTGCGGTTTGACCCGGGTGCAATGCCGGGTGCTTGCCTGGCACGAAAGTGAACGCATCCAGGGCACCGGCGAAGCCCAGCACCGCTTCCACGTCAGCCTTGACGTCAAAGAAGTCGACGGTATCGCGACCCTGCGCCCAGCCTTCCGGCAAGCGACTGCCGCAAACCACACCGGCGAGCATCGGCTCTTGCTTCAAACCTTCGAGCTGACCGACAAAACGCAGGCCGCTTTCGAACAGGCGTACGCGATCCTGCTGGCGGTTCAGGTTGTGCTGAAGCGCCTTGACCAGACCCGGCCACAACGACGAACGCATGGCGGCCATGTCATTGGAGATCGGATTGGCGAGCAGCAACGGCTCAACACCCGGATTAAACAGTTCGAACTGTTTCGGATCGATGAAGCTGTAGGTAATTGCTTCCTGATATCCACGGGCAACCAGCAGGCGGCGCAGTTCAGGCAGGTCGCTACGGGCTTCGGCCTTGGCTTGCGGCGCCAGACGCGCTTGCGGATAACGAACCGGCAGACGGTTGTAGCCATACAGGCGTGCCAGTTCTTCGATCAGGTCGACTTCCAGACTGATATCGAAGCGATGGCTTGGCACTTCTACGCGCCACTGCCCTGCCCCGTCGGCAGTAATGGCCAGGCCCAAGGCATTGAGCAGGCGCTCCACTTCAGCCGAATCCATTTCCATACCCAGCATCTGGGTAATGCGCTGGGCACGCAGGGTGACCGGAGCAATTTTCGGCAGGTGCTGTTCGCTGACGGTCTCGATGATAGGACCCGCTTCACCGCCGGTGATTTCCAGCAGCAGGCCAGTCGCGCGCTCCATGGCCTCGCGGGCCAGTTGCCAGTCCACGCCACGCTCATAGCGATGGGATGCATCGGTGTGCAGGCCATAGGAACGGGCCTTGCCTGCTACGGCGATCTGGTCGAAGAAGGCACTTTCCAGGAACACATCACGCGTGGTCGCGGACACACCGCTGTGCTCGCCACCCATGACGCCGGCGATTGCCAGTGCGCGGGAGTGGTCGGCAATCACCAGCGTATCGCTGCGCAGGCTGACTTCCTGACCGTCGAGCAGCACCAGCTTCTCGCCCTCTTCGGCCATGCGCACACGGATGCCGCCGTTGATTTCGGCGAGATCGAAGGCGTGCAGTGGCTGACCCAGCTCCAGCATCACGTAGTTGGTGATGTCGACGGCAGCATCGATGCTGCGCACGTCGGCGC
Source organism: Pseudomonas sp. QLc11A (assembly GCF_052112305.1). NCBI lineage: Bacteria > Pseudomonadati > Pseudomonadota > Gammaproteobacteria > Pseudomonadales > Pseudomonadaceae > Pseudomonas > Pseudomonas sp. QLc11A. Next base: position 89,218 of record NZ_JAVAJJ010000020.1, on the reverse strand, counting down.
GACGCAGACGCTCTACCATCCACAGCGGCGTAGGCTTGGACAGGTCGACGTTACGGATCACACGACCCAGATAACGCGGGCACGCGGCAGGTGCGAGCACTTCTACCGAACGTACTTCGTCGTGGGCGGCAGGCACCGAAGCCACTACCGGACGGCTGACCGGAGCGGCGTACAAAGCACCCACTTCACGAGCCAGGCCGGCCAGGGACAGGCAGTCGCCGCGGTTCGGGGTCAGGTCGACCTCGATGCTGGCGTCTTCCAGGTCCAGGTAAACGCGGAAATCTTCGCCCACCGGCGCATCGGCCGGCAGTTCCATCAGACCGTCGTTACCTTCACCGACCTGCAGCTCGGATTGCGAGCACAGCATGCCGTTGGATTCAACGCCACGCAGCTTGGCCTTCTTGATCTTGAAGTCACCTGGCAACTCGGCGCCGATCATGGCGAAAGGAATCTTCAGGCCCGGGCGCACGTTGGGCGCACCGCAAACCACCTGGAAGGTTTCCGAACCGTTGCTGACCTGGCATACGCGCAGCTTGTCGGCGTCCGGGTGCTGCTCGGTGCTCAGCACCTCGCCAACCACCACGCCACTGAAAACACCGGCGGCCGGCGTAACGCTATCGACCTCAAGACCGGCCATCGACAGACGAGCAACCAGCTCGTCGCGACTTACCTGCGGGCTAACCCAGCCACGCAGCCATTGTTCACTGAATTTCATCCTGCTCTCCTAAGAATTCGTTACGACTAGCGAAATTGCGCGAGGAACCGCAAGTCGTTGTCGAAGAACAGACGCAAGTCGTTCACGCCGTAACGCAGCATGGCCAGACGCTCAACGCCCATGCCGAAGGCAAAGCCCGAGAACTCTTCCGGATCGATACCGGACATGCGCAGCACGTTCGGGTGAACCATGCCGCAGCCCATCACTTCCAGCCAGCCGGTCTGCTTGCAGACGCGGCAGCCTTTACCGCTGCACATCACGCATTCCATGTCGACTTCAGCGGATGGCTCGGTGAACGGGAAGTAAGAAGGACGGAAACGCACCGCCAGCTCTTTTTCGAAGAACACCCGCAGGAATTCTTCGATGGTGCCTTTGAGGTCGGCGAAATTGATGTCGCGATCGATCAGCAGGCCTTCGACCTGGTGGAACATCGGCGAGTGGGTGATATCGGAGTCGCTGCGGTATACGCGGCCTGGGCAGACGATGCGGATCGGCGGCTGCTTGGACTCCATGGTGCGGACCTGTACCGGCGAGGTATGGGTGCGCAACAGCATGTTCGCATTGAAATAGAAGGTGTCATGCATCGACCGGGCCGGGTGATGGCCTGGGATGTTGAGCGCTTCGAAGTTGTGATAGTCGTCTTCGACCTCAGGGCCTTCGGCGATGCCGTAGCCGATGCGGGTGAAGAACTGTTCGACGCGTTCCAGAGTGCGGGTAACCGGATGCAGACCACCGGAGGTCTGACCACGGCCAGGCAGGGTCACGTCAATGGACTCGGCGGAGAGTTTGGCAGCCAGATCGGCTTCTTCAAACAATGCCTTGCGCGCATTAAGGACCTCTGTGACACGCTCCTTGGCAACGTTGATCAGCGCACCGACCTGCGGACGCTCTTCTGCCGGCAAATTCCCCAGGGTCTTCATCACCTGAGTCAATTCACCCTTCTTGCCAAGGTAGTGAACCCGGATTTGCTCCAGGGCATTGATATCTTCAGCGCTTTGCACAGCCTCTAATGCTTGAGAGACGAGCGCATCCAGGTTTTCCATGTACAGACTCCAGATACAAAATAGGGGAAGAGCTTGAAGGCTCTTCCCCTATTTATGACGTTTAACACCTGACCCCACAGATGCGAGGCCGGGTGACTGTCGGGGGTACTTAAGCCAAGGTGGCTTTAGCTTTCTCGACAATCGCAGCAAACGCCGCTTTTTCGTTCACTGCCAGATCAGCCAGAACCTTACGGTCGATCTCGATGGACGCTTTTTTCAGGCCGGCGATGAAACGGCTGTAGGACAGACCGTTGATACGAGCACCAGCGTTGATACGAGCGATCCACAGAGCGCGGAACTGACGTTTTTTCTGACGACGGTCACGGTAGGCGTATTGGCCTGCCTTGATTACCGCTTGCTTGGCAACACGGAATACGCGGGAGCGTGCGCCGTAGTAGCCTTTAGCAAGTTTCAGAATTTTTTTGTGACGCTTACGGGCAATGACGCCACGCTTTACACGAGCCATGAGTTACTTCCTCTATTCTTGACTAAAATTAACGAAGGCGCAGCATGCGCTCGACTTTTGCCACGTCAGACGGATGCAGCAAGCTGCTACCGCGCAGTTGACGCTTACGCTTGGTCGACATTTTGGTCAGGATGTGGCTCTTGAAAGCGTGCTTGTGCTTGATACCGTTAGCAGTTTTCAGAAACCGCTTAGCAGCACCACTTTTGGTCTTCATTTTTGGCATGTTCGGATACTCCGCATTCAGTTGATAAACATAATCAGAAGGCCTGCCGTGCCCTGTTGATTACTTCTTCTTTTTCGGGGCGATGACCATGATCAGCTGGCGTCCTTCCATCTTAGGATGCTGTTCGACCGAACCGTACTCGAGCAAGTCACCTTCAACTCGCTTGAGGAGTTCCATCCCCAGCTCCTGGTGGGCCATCTCACGGCCGCGGAATCGCAAGGATACCTTGGCCCTGTCCCCGTCACTCAGGAAACGTACCAGGTTGCGCAGTTTTACCTGGTAATCCCCTTCCTCCGTCCCTGGACGAAACTTGATTTCTTTAACCTGAATCTGCTTCTGGTTTTTCTTGGCCGCAGCAATCTGCTTCTTCTTTTCGAAGATCGATTTGCCGTAGTCCATCAGTTTGCAAACAGGTGGTACTGCATCGGCGGAAATCTCCACCAGATCCAGCTTGGCCTCTTCAGCCTTAAGAAGCGCGTCTTCGATTGACACAATCCCGAGCTGTTCACCTTCAGCCCCAATTAACCGAACCTCGCGTGCCGAGATATTCTCGTTGATCGGGGCTTTCGGTGCAGTTCGTTTATCTTGTCTCATTTCACGCTTAATAATAATTACTCCGAATCTTGGCGACCACGCCGGGAAACCGCTTGGGCGAGGAACTCAGCGAACTGGGCGACGGGCATCGAGCCCAGGTCAGCACCTTCACGAGTACGCACAGCGACAGTCTGCATCTCGACTTCCCGATCTCCGATAACCAAGAGATAAGGAACCTTGAGCAAAGTATGCTCGCGGATTTTAAAGCCGATCTTTTCATTTCTCAAGTCAGACTTGGCACGAAACCCGCTTTCGTTGAGAGTTTTTTCCACTTCGGCGGCAAAATCAGCCTGTTTATCAGTGATATTCATCACCACTGCCTGGGTCGGAGCCAGCCACGCAGGGAACGCACCCTCGTAGTGCTCGATCAGGATTCCGACGAACCGCTCGAAGGACCCCAGGATCGCCCGGTGCAACATCACCGGGTGCTTGCGGCTGTTGTCTTCGGAGACGTATTCGGCTCCCAGACGCACAGGCAGGTTAAAATCGAGCTGCAGGGTACCACATTGCCAGACGCGACCGAGGCAATCTTTCAGCGAGAACTCGATCTTCGGACCGTAGAACGCACCTTCGCCCGGCTGCAGATCGTACGGCAGGCCCGCGCTGTCAAGGGCTGCGGCCAGTGCCGCTTCGGCGCGATCCCAAAGCTCGTCGGAACCGACGCGTTTTTCCGGACGAGTGGACAGCTTCATCTCGACATCTTTAAAGCCGAAATCGGCGTAGACGTCCATGGTCAGCTTGATGAACGCGGCGGACTCGGCCTGCATCTGCTCTTCGGTGCAGAAGATGTGGGCGTCGTCCTGGGTGAATGCGCGCACACGCATGATGCCGTGCAAGGCACCCGATGGCTCGTTACGGTGGCATGCACCGAACTCGGCCAGGCGCATCGGCAGCTCGCGGTAGCTCTTCAGGCCCTGGTTGAACACCTGCACGTGGCAAGGGCAGTTCATTGGCTTGATCGCGTAGTCGCGGTTTTCCGACTGAGTGGTGAACATGTTGTCGGCGTAGTTGGCCCAGTGCCCGGATTTCTCCCACAGGCTGCGGTCAACCACTTGCGGCGTCTTGATTTCGAGATAGCCGTTGTCGCGCTGAACCTTGCGCATGTATTGCTCGAGCACCTGGTACAAAGTCCAGCCGTTCGGGTGCCAGAACACCATGCCCGGCGACTCTTCCTGGGTGTGGAACAGGCCCAGGCGCTTGCCGATCTTGCGGTGGTCGCGTTTTTCGGCTTCTTCGATGCGCTGGATGTAAGCCGCCAGTTGCTTCTTGTCCGCCCATGCGGTGCCGTAGACGCGCTGCAATTGCTCGTTCTTGGCATCGCCACGCCAGTAGGCGCCGGACAGCTTGGTCAGCTTGAAGGATTTAAGGAAGCGGGTGTTCGGCACGTGCGGACCGCGGCACATGTCGACGTATTCTTCGTGATAGTACAGGCCCATGGCCTGTTCGTTCGGCATGTCCTCGACCAGGCGCAACTTGTAGTCTTCGCCACGGGCCTTGAACACTTCGATCACTTCGGCACGCGGAGTGACTTTCTTGATCACGTCGTAATCTTTCTCGATCAGCTGCTGCATGCGCTGTTCGATGGCCGCCAGGTCGTCCGGAGTGAAAGGACGCTCGAAGGCGATGTCGTAATAGAAACCTTCGTCGATGACCGGACCGATGACCATTTTGGCGGTCGGGTACAACTGCTTGACCGCATGGCCAACCAGGTGGGCGCAAGAGTGGCGAATGATCTCCAGCCCCTCTTCATCCTTTGGCGTGATGATTTGCAGCGACGCGTCGCTGTCGATGATGTCGCTGGCGTCGACCAGCTTGCCATCGACCTTGCCCGCAACGGTGGCCTTGGCCAGGCCAGCACCGATGGATGCGGCGACCTCGGCTACGGAAACCGGGTGATCGAATGAACGTTGACTGCCGTCGGGAAGAGTAATAGTTGGCATGGCGCCTCCTCTCCTAGTGGTGACCCCTACCAAAGGTCACGTGGGTTGGGATGAGCCAGTACAAGATCCGGTCCAGGCCATTCAATGACGAACGCCTGCCTTACAGCGGCAGGAGCCTTGCGGCCAACCGGAAAACCGAACCAGAGTGACTGGGATTCAAATCAGGGTTAATCGCGCATCTGCCGCCACCGGGACTGAAGGTCCGCCGGAGCCTGCAAACGCCCGAGCGGGGCATGCTAGCACAGATGAACGGTGGTAGCTGCGCAGAGGCTTTCCAACGCGGCAAATCAGCCGTTTTTATGCCAGAGTGATGAACTTGAGCCGCGCGTTAGCGCTCAGATAAAAGACATTGACCTCAAAGGAGCATCCTGGCATGCGTCTGAATCGTTTATTCGCTGTAGTCGCACCAATCGTTCTGCTGCTGCCGCTGGCCGCCCACGCCGAATGGCCAAAAGGTGAACGCGAGAAGTACATGTCTCAGTGCGTGCCTGCGGCCGCGCAAAAAATCGGTGAAGCCGCGGCCAAAGCCCACTGCGCTTGTGGTGCGGATGCAATCAAGTCGTTCCCGGCCAGCGACATCCAGGCATTGATGGATAACAAAGCCAGTGACGCCATGAAACAGAAAGCCTTTGACCAAATTGCAGCCTGCAAGGCTGGGAACAAAGCCAAAAAATAAGCACAGATCGGCGTTTTCAACCCTGTTTTACTGGCAAAAATCCCCCGCAACAGGCCATTCCGTACAATTTATGCAGGTTTTACAGCTTTTTTTATCGCCTTCACTTTCGGCTAGAAGCCTTATAAAACGGGGCTTCCAGCCATTTCAAGGCATAAAGAAACCACGACTGATCGGCAAACAGCTCACCCGGGGGGGTCCCAAACCGAACATTTCGACTATGATACTCGGGTGTGCCCAGTTGGCCTGAGCAGCACAGTACTACTGAAAATATATGTTTCTTGGAGATACACCATGTCTAATCGCCAAACCGGCACCGTTAAATGGTTCAACGATGAAAAAGGCTTCGGCTTCATCACTCCTCAAGGTGGCGGTGACGACCTGTTCGTACACTTCAAAGCTATCGAAAGCGACGGTTTCAAAAGCCTGAAAGAAGGCCAGACTGTTTCCTTCGTGGCTGAGAAAGGCCAAAAGGGTATGCAAGCTGCTCAAGTTCGCCCAGAGTAATTTCCAGGCGCACTAAAAAAACCCCGTCCATGTGACGGGGTTTTTTATGGGTGAAACAAAAGCCTGGGGATCAACCGCAGTTGACCCGGGTGACCACCCTGCTGGCATCGGTGTTCAGGTTCAGGCGATCGGAACGGTACTCCAGCGTCACCATATCGGTTGGCAGCAGGAACCGCGCGCTTTGCGCCCCAGCTCGGGTACGTGCCTGCTCAAGCAGCTGCGGCGATGCCTGTTTGCCGATGGTGAACTCGGCAGCCTTCGCCTCACAGCGGCTGTGACCCGTGTCAGTCGTCGCAACATCCGCAGGTGCCGACTCCGTAGAGGCAGTGCTGCAACCGGCCAGCGTGGCAACGGCCAGCAAAGTACCCAATGACGCGAGCTTCCAAGGCATGAAGCCTCCTTATTCAATGATTAGGCTGAGATCGTGCGACAACCAGACTGGCGTTTGGTTTCACAGGCAGGCAGTGCCGGCACCCTGCCCGCAATCCGGACGAGCCGCGATTCTGCCTGAGCGCCGCCCTCCCCTTAATCACTGAATCGTGACTGAATATGAACAACGCTCAATAGACGTCGATGTAGTCGTAAGGCGGATTGGGCCAGTTCTCTTTCAAGGCATTGAAGATCTGCATGACCCAGACTTCATCGCTGGCCGCGACCCGTCCGACATATCCGGAGCCCTTGGCCCAGGTTTCGAGCCGGAACAACAACCCGTCGATATCGGTACCGCCCACGACACCCGAGGAGATGTAGGCAATGCCTCCCTTGGTGACCCGCAACTGGGTGTGCTCATCGTCACTGGCGCCGGCCAGCAACTGACGCACGGCCTCGAGGGTCAGGCCATCCGGGGAGTTCAAATCGATCTGCACAGCGTGCTCCTTGAAAATTCGACAGAGACCAAGTGTCGCATAGCCCTTCTTTCATGCCTAAGTCGACGTGTCAAAAGCCCCGCAAAATGGTTAACTCGGCACTCAGACTTCCCCCGACTTCACGAGTGCCATCATGACCACCGTAAGTATCGACGCTGACATCAAGGCAAAGTGGCAGGACGGCCACAGCTCCTACAGTCCAAGCAGCACGGAAGAGCTTGCCATTATCGGTATCGACCTGCTGGTCAGGGACCTTGGAACCGAAGCCGCCCAATCGTTCATCGAGCAGATTTTCGAGAAGCACCTGTCGGACCAGAAGGGCGACGCTGCCAGCGGGCGGGAGTGAACCCCGCAGGCAGGCACCTGCGGGGCATGCAGCTTATTTCAGACGGGCCAGACGCTCGGTCAGCAGATCGAAGAAGCCCTGGGCATCGCCGCTTTCAACCCAGAACGCATTCTTCGGCGCTTTCAAGCCGTCATACCAGTCAACGATCGTTTGCCCGAAAGTCGGCCCCTCGCGGCTGTCGACCACCACATTGACCGAGCGACCGCTGAACAATTGCGGCTTGAGCAGGTAAGCGACCACCGTGGCGTCATGCACCGGGCCACCCGAAATGCCGTAGTGTTCGATATCGCCTTTGATGTATTCATTGAGAATGTCGCCCACCAAACGGCTGGCGTTGTTGTTCAGCGCCGCAATCTGTTGCAGACGCGCTTCGCTGGTCAGGATCTTGTGGGTCACATCCAGCGGCAGGTAGGTCAGCTTCACGCCACTCTTGAGTACCACTTCGGCGGCTTGCGGATCGGCGAACAGGTTGAATTCGGCCACCGGCGTGATGTTGCCGCCGTTGAAGTGCGCACCGCCCATGACCACCACTTCCTTGATGCCCTGGACGATACCTGGCTCCTGGATCAGCGCCAAGGCCAGGTTGGTCTGCGGGCCAAGCATGGCGATGGTGATGCTGTGGGGCTCGGCAGACTTCAGGGTATCGATCAGATAAGTGATGGCACTGCCCTTGGCCAGGCCTTGTTTGGGCTCATGCACGGCAATGCCCGAGAGCCCTTCCATGCCATGAATGTTCTCGGCATAGATGGGTGTGCGCATAAGGGGTTTCGGCGCGCCCGCAAAGACCGGCACTTCTTCACGCCCCGCCCACTCCCGGGCCAGTCGCGCATTGCGCGAAGTCTTGTCCAGGCGAACGTTGCCCGCAACGGTGGTCAATGCCCGGACATTCAGCTCGTCCGGCGACGCCAGGGCGAACAACAAGGCAACGACATCGTCAGCCCCCGGATCGGTGTCGATGATCAAGTCGATTTTTTGTGCCGCCTGGGCGTTCGTTGCGGTAATCAGGGACAAAAGCAGCAGACTCCGGAGCAGTTGGTGCAGTTTCTGAGCATAGCGATACATGGCGCACTCCTTGTGCATGAGAAATCCAAAGGCAGGCAGTCCGTCAAAACGTAACCCCGGCGAACAGCACGATGTTGCAGTACGGCTGGCACTCGCCTGTACGAACAATCGCCCTTGCCTCTCGGCTCAGGACCTTGAATTGTTCATGGCTGAGCACCTCACGGCGCCCCAGTGCGCATTCACCGTTCAGTTCATCCAGGGCGATCAGGGCCGACGGTTTTTTATCGAAAATTTCCTGAGCCAGCACATGGCTTTCCACCTGCATCTCACTGAGCACCACCTTCAAGGTGCTGACAAAATCCGGAATGCCCTGGGTCAAGGCCAGGTCGATCAATTCAACGCCCGGTGGAACCGGCAAACCGGCGTCACCAATGACGACCATGTCGCCATGCCCCAATGAGGCGATCAGCCGCGACAAGGCGATGTTGAGCAAGGGTGTCTTTTTCATGGAGTTTTAAACGCCTGCACATCGCTCAAGGCGGGAATCGAAGGTTGCGCGCCGGCACGGGTGACCGACAGCGCCGCAGCCACCTGCCCGAAGCGGATCGCCTGTACCTCATCCTGCCCCGCAGCCAACGCCGCAGCGAAACCACCGACGAACGTATCGCCCGCCGCCGTGGTGTCGACTGCCTTTACGACAGGCGCGGGGAAATGTTCGAAGCGCTGGCCATCGGCAAACAGCGAACCTTGCGCACCGAGGGTGATGATCACCTTGCCGGCGCCCAGGGCAATCAGCCGGGTCGCCGCGGCTTGCGCGGATTCCAGGGAGTCCACCGACAGACCGCTCAAGGCCGACGCTTCGCTCTCGTTGGGAATCAGGTAATCGATAGATCCGTACCAGTGCGATGGCAACGGACGGCTGGCCGGCGCCGGGTTGAGGATGACCGTCTTGCCCAGCTCGCGCCCCCGCTTGAGTGCATGGCCGACGGAGGCATCGGGCACTTCCAGCTGGCAGATGAGCACGTCCGCCGCTTGTATCACCGAATCAAAACGGTCAATGGCTTCAGCGGTCAATGCGCCGTTGGCACCTGGGACGATCACGATGGTGTTCTGACTGCTGTCGTCGACCACAATCAATGCCACGCCGCTGGAACCGTCAATGGTGCTCACCGCCTGGCAATCGATCTGCTCGGCCAACAGCGCCCCGCGCAGCGCCTCACCATAGGCGTCATTGCCCACACAACCGATCATCGACACCTGGGCTCCGAGCCGTGCCGCAGCCACAGCCTGATTGGCGCCCTTGCCGCCGGAGACGGTGGCAAACGACTGACCAATCAGCGTTTCACCGCCCTTGGGCAAACGCGGCGCCCGGGTCACCAGGTCCATGTTCAAACTGCCTATTACCACTACTTTTGCTGGCATACGTTGCTACTCATCGATTCTGTTTCGGCGACGCTGTCGGTTCAGCGGCTTTCTGTTTTGAACGGCTCTCTGTTTTCAACGGCTCTCTGTTTTCAACGGAAGTGGGCAAACGCGCCGGCCAACGGCGCCGTCGATTCACGGATGACAATACTCGGCGTCACGATCCGCTGATCGGTCGCCAGGCCCGGCGTGGCGATTCGCCGTAAAAGCACTTCGGCAGCCATTTCACCGAGCTGCAGGATCGATTGCCCCACCGTAGTCAACGACGGGTAGACATACCGACTCATCTGGATATCGTCGAAACCGATCACCGACAACTCGCTCGGTACGCGAATATTGCGCTCAGCGGCGGCCCGCAGCACACCGATGCCGATCATGTCGTTGGCGGCAAAAATGGCGGTAGGCGGATGGCTTTCCAGCAAAATCGCGGCAGCGCTGTAACCGCCGGTGCTGGTGAAATCGCTTGCCAGCATGCGCTCGGGAGAGACTTCGACGCCCGCCTCTTTCAAGGCCCTGCGATAACCCGCCAGACGCATCTGCGCCACACTGGTGTTTTCCGGTCCGCTGATCGTGGCGATATCCCGGTGGCCCAACTCCAACAGGTGCCGGGTCGCCAGGTACGCGCCGTATTCATGGTCGATGCGCACCAGGTCGGCATCGACTCCGTCCAGGCCGCGGTCGACGATCACCATGGGCGTGCGCACGCCTTTCAGACCCTGTACCAGGCGACTGTCGCCGCCGGCCGAGGCGACGATGAGGCCGTCGATGCGTTTTTCCAGCAGCACCCGCAGGTAGCTGCGCTGCTTGTCCGGATTGTCGTCGGAGTTGCACAGGATCACGCAGTAACCGTTTCGCTCGCAGTAATCCTCAATCCCCCGGGCCAGTTCGGCGAAATACGGGTTGAGGCTGTTGGGGACCAACAGGCCGATGGTCGCCGTGGTCTTGGCCTTGAGTGAACGGGCCACGGCGCTGGGGACGTAGTCGAGGGTCTTGATCGCCGCCTCGACCTTGATCCGGACTTCCTCACTGACCGGACGGGTCTTGTTCACCACATGGGAAACCGTGGTGTAGGAAATGCCGGCAAGGGCTGCCACATCTTTGATAGTCGCCATGACTCAGGTCCGCCGGTTTGCGCGTTGACTGCGATAAGTGTCCAGCACCACCGCCACCACGATCACGGCGCCGGTAATGATGCGTTTGGTCGGTTCCGTTGCCCCGATCTGCGCCAGCCCCGCGGCCAGCACGGAAATGATCAGAACGCCAAAAAACGTGCTGATCACCGAGCCGCGCCCGCCCATCAGACTGGTCCCGCCAATCACCACGGCGGCAATCACCTGCAACTCAAGACCGGAGCCGGCATTCGGGTCGGCGGCTTCCAGGCGAGAAATCTGGAACAGCGCGGCAATGCCGGCCAGCAATCCCATCAGGCTGAAAACCAGGATTTTGTAGGGCTTCGGATTGATCCCCGCCAGCCGCACGGCCTCTTCATTGGTGCCGATACCGATCAGATAGCGACCGAACACCGTGCGGGTCAACACGGCCTGGGCGATGAATATGATCAGCAACGCAATGATGAACGAGGGTGAAATGCCGAAGGCGATCGGATTGGACAACCAGGCGAACGCATCGCCGATGTAGGCCGTACGCGAACCGGTCATCTGGTACGCCACTCCGCGCGCCATTTCCAGCACGCCCAGGGACACGATGAACGACGGTATCCGCCACGCCACCGTGATTGAACCGGTGATGGTGCCTGCGAGCGCCGCGACGGCCATGCCGAGCAACGCTGCGGGCAGCACGCTCCAGCCCCAGCCAAGTATCGCCACGCTGACGGTCGAGGCTGCCAGTGCCAGCACCGAACCCACCGACAGGTCGATGCCTCCGATGATCAACACAAAGGTCATGCCGACTGCCAGCACCATCAGGTCCGGAATCTGGTTGGCCAGGGTGCTGAACGTATCGTAGGACAGGAAGTGACTGCTCAACACCGAGAACAGCACAATCATCGCCAACAAGGCACCCGCCAGGCCCAGATAGGTGCCCAGGCCATAGAAGTTGCCACTGCGTGTGCCGGCGAAAGAAGCGGTTTTCATGGAAGATCCCTAGGCGCGGCGTCGAAGCGCTGCGCATCACGTTTTTGATAGCCGGCAAAAGCAGCGGCGAGCAACTCATCCTGGGTCCAGCTGTCGCGATCGAACGTATCGATCAGGCTTCCTGCCGACAGCACACCGATCCGGTCGCAGATCAGCATCAGCTCGCGCAAGTCGCTGGAAACCACCACCAGCGCCTTGCCCTTGCGGGTCAATTCACCGAGCAGGTTGTAGATATCGAACTTGGCGCCGACGTCGATGCCCCGGGTCGGCTCGTCGAACAGCAGCACCGAGCAATCGCGCTCCAGCCAGCGACCGATGACGACTTTCTGCTGGTTACCGCCGGACAGCTCGGACACCAACTGTGCCGGACCGGAACTGCGAATGCGCATGGCGTCGATCTGCCGCTGGGCCAGGGCGTTTTCGCCATCGTTGTCGACAAAACCGGCACTGGAGATGGCGGGCATGTTGCCCAAGGCGATATTGGCACCGATCGACTGCGTCAACAAAAGGCCTTCGCCCTTGCGATCTTCGGTGATCAGCGCGATGCCATGCCCGACCGCATCCACTGGCGAACGCACAGTGATGACCTGCGCCGGCGAGCCGAGGGCAATCGTACCGCTGTCGGCGATATCGGCACCGAAAATCAGGCGCAACAACTCGGTGCGCCCCGCGCCGATCAAACCGGAAATGCCGAAAATCTCTCCGGCACGCACTTCGAACGACACATCGCGAACCTTGTCGGATCGGGTCAGCCCCTTGACCGTCAAAACCGGAGCACCGATCTTGCGCGCCCCCATATCGATGTGTTCGCCGAGTTCGCGACCGACCATCAGGGTGACCAGTTGCTCGCTGTTGTAGTTGGCCATCGGCGCGACACAGACCAGATTGCCGTCGCGCAGCACGGCAATGCGTTGCGCAACCCGCGCCAGCTCTTCGAGGCGATGAGAGATATAGATGATCGATACGCCGCGAGCCTGCAGGCGGGTGATCTGCTCGAACAGCATTTCAACTTCGCGTGCCGTGAGCATCGCGGTGGGCTCATCGAGAATCAGCACATGACAATCGCCGATCAGGTTGCGGGCGATCTCCACCATTTGCTGGTGACCGATACCCAGTTCGCCGACCAGGGTATCCGGGTCAATGGCGTCGAGCCCGACCTGAGCCATGGCCTCGATGGCAGCCCTGCGCAATTGCTTGCGACTGATCCAGCCGCCGTTGTTGGGCAGATTGTGAAGGAACAGGTTTTCCGCCACCGACAGGGTCGGCAGCAGATTGAGCTCCTGCATGACCATGCGGATGCCGAGGTTTTCCGCCTGGCTCCGGCTGCCCGGACGATAGGCCTGCCCCTGAAACTGCATCTGCCCGGTGGTCGGCGCGACCAGCCCGCCAATGATTTTCGAAAGCGTGCTTTTGCCTGCGCCGTTCTCGCCGGTCAGCGCCAGCACTTCACCGCGCATGAGCGTCAGATCAATGCCGGCCAGAACCGGTTGGGCGTAGGTCTTGCCGATACCGCTGACCGAGAGGACAGCGTTCGTAGCGCAAGCGGACATAAAAACTCTCCACGCGCCCGTCCGGCTGGACGAGCGCCGTTGCGTCGCCAGAAGGTTACTGTGTGACCGACTCTTTGGTGACCAACTCTACCGGCGTTTCGATCACGCCATTGGCGCCGCCGTCGACCTTCTCGCCCTTGAGAATCTTCAATGCCGTCTCGATGCCGAACACCGCCTGCCTGGCTGCAAACTGGTCGGCAGTGGCGAGCACCCGACCATCCTTGAGCATCGGCTGGATGGCATTGATATTGTCGTAGCCGACCACTTGCACCTTGCCGGCCTTGCCCGCGGCGCGCACGGCAGACACCGCACCGACCGCCATGCTGTCGTTGCCGGCCAACAGGGCCTTGGTTTGCGGGTATTCGCTGAGAATCGAGGCGGCCACCTTGTTGCCTTTGTCGATTTCCCAGTCACCGGATTGCAGCGACACGACCTTGATCTGCGCCGCCTCCATCGCATCCTTGAAACCTGCGGTGCGCTGCTGGGCATTGGTGGTGGTGGACACACCTTCGATGATGCCGACTTCGTCACCGGCCTTCAGCTGTTTGGCCAGGTAATCGCCGACCAGGCGTGCACCCTTGCGGTTGTCCGGGCCTACGAACGGAACACTGATGTTTTTGCTTTTTACGACGGCGGGGTCCAGTTGGTTGTCGATGTTGATCACGGTGATACCGGCATCGATGGCTTTCTTGATCACCGGCACCATGGCCTTGGAATCTGCCGGTGCAATCACCAGCGCATTGACCTTGGCCAGGATCATCTGCTCGACGATACGCGTCTGGCCTGCCGTGTCGGTTTCATCCTTGATGCCGTTGGAGATCAGCTCGAATTCGCCGGAGTGATCTTTCTGATAGGCCTTGGCGCCGTCTTCCATGGTCAGGAAAAACTCATTGGCCAGGGATTTCATGACCAGTGCGACTTTCGGTTTTTCTGTGGTTTCAGCGAAGGCAGAGGAGACAGGCAGTGCAGCGGATGCGGCAGCCAGCACAGCGACAGCGAGAAGACGTCCAGCAAATGGCAGCTTCATGGGTTCACTCCGATCTTATGATTATTGTGAGCAACGCTTGCGCCGGCGTAAGCTTCACGACCCACTGTGATGGAAAGCCATTACAGTGGGTCGCGCAAACGTTTGCGTGACCCAGACTATGCGAATCCTGCCGGTATTTGTCAACGTCCTGAAAAGTGCTTTCAGAGAGGATTGGCGAAAAACGGCATTCAGTTCATGCCGTGGTGTTGATCACCGATCCCGTGCCGGAACCCTTGGTCATCTCTTTGATCAGACTCGCGCTCACCTGCAGGATGGCGCCGTTGGTTTGGGCGACCTGCCCCTGAATGGCCGCTACCGCGGTGGTCTTGGCTTCCGGGGTCGGATAGGACGCCGCCTGGGCCTGAGCCAATTGCTGCTGTTGCTCACGCAATTGCTGCTGCAACTCCTTCAGGCGCTTGAGCAGGACCTTCACCGCAACACTGGTGTTATCGCTGGTTTCCGATTCGGCCTGTGCGCCGGCACTTTCTCCCAGACCTACCGGACCGGTTTTAACCTGGGTGCCGTCGCCTTCCTTTGCGCCCAGCGCTTTGGCAGCCGCACCCTCTGTTGCATCGCCCAAGGCACGAACGGTCGCCGCAGACTTCCCCCCGATGGTGATGCCCGCAGCATTCGGGAAGCCAATAGATAACGACATGTGAACTCCTGCAGAAATAGATCCCTTGAAGGAGCATCGACCGACGCGCGCTTTTCTTTAATCGTTAACGACGATTTGGTGCCCTTAAATTTTAAACAGGAATCTTAAACAGAACCGCCATCCGTTTCGGAGAGCCGAACGCCAAAGTTAAACATGTTCGGCAATCCGGACGCCCGGCCCCGGAACCGCCTTCGGACACAAACTGCAATACCGTTACAAATCATTAAGTTACGCGTATTTTTCGATTCAAGGTGTTACTGGTACAGATCCTGCTCTCTTCCTCGCACCTCCGGCGTTCAGATTCGCCCGGGGCGTATCTAGATGAACCTGCATCTGCACCGTCTCACAACTAGAAGAGAAAAATAATGACATCTGCACTCAAGACCTTTGTTCCGGGCGCCTTGGCCCTGCTGCTGCTTCTGCCGACCGCCCTTCAGGCCAAAGAAGCCGAAACCCAACAGAAACTGGCCAACGTGGTGATCCTGGCCACCGGTGGCACCATTGCCGGCGCCGGCGCCAGCGCCGCCAACAGCGCGACCTACCAAGCGGCGAAAGTCGGCATTGAACAATTGATCGCCGGCGTTCCAGAACTGAGCCAGGTGGCCAACGTTCGTGGCGAACAGGTCATGCAAATCGCTTCCGAAAGCATCACCAACGAAAACCTGCTGCAACTGGGCCGCCGCGTAGCCGAACTGGCCGACAGCAAAGACGTCGATGGCATCGTGATTACCCACGGCACCGACACCCTGGAAGAAACCGCGTATTTCCTGAACCTGGTGGAAAAAACCGATAAGCCGATCATTGTCGTGGGCTCCATGCGCCCGGGCACCGCGATGTCCGCCGATGGCATGCTCAACCTGTACAACGCAGTGGCCGTGGCCAGCAGCAAGGATGCGCGAGGCAAAGGCGTGCTGGTGACCATGAACGATGAAATCCAGTCGGGTCGCGACGTCAGCAAAATGATCAACATCAAGACCGAAGCGTTCAAAAGCCCCTGGGGTCCGCTGGGCATGGTGGTAGAAGGCAAATCCTACTGGTTCCGTTTGCCAGCCAAGCGCCACACCATGGATTCCGAATTCGACATCAAGACTATCAAGAGCCTGCCTGACGTCGAGATCGCCTATTCCTACGGCAATGTCAGCGACACCGCCTACAAGGCCCTCGCTCAATCAGGCGCCAAAGCCATCATCCACGCCGGCACCGGCAATGGTTCGGTATCGTCTCGTGTGGTCCCGACCCTGCAAGCCCTGCGCAAGGACGGCGTGCAGATCATTCGCTCCTCCCATGTCAACGCCGGCGGCTTCGTATTGCGCAATGCCGAACAGCCTGACGATAAATACGACTGGGTCGTGGCCCACGACCTGAACCCGCAAAAGGCTCGGATCCTGGCGATGGTCGCGCTGACCAAGACCAATGACAGCAAAGAGCTGCAGCGGATGTTCTGGGAATACTGATTCGCCCTCGCCCGACCGATCCGGTCGGGCACCCTGTGCGCCATTCTCCAGTCCTGGCGATTGGCGCCACTCGTTCTGACAAAAAAACTCCCTGCGCCTTACACCAAATAGAACAAACCGCTGTCAGAGGATTTTCTTGATTTTTAAGCAGTTGCGAAATTGCCTACAGTTAAATACTGTATGCACGTACAGCTTAATAAGGATAATTCCATGGACACTACTTCTGCCTCTCCTGACACCTATGTACGCATGGGCCTGCGCGTTCAGAAAATCATCAACTCCCCCACCGCACAAAAGGCCAGGGCAGCACTGATCTTCCGCCTGCCTGACGAGCCGGTGGATGAATGGGAACGCTTGCTGGAAGAAATCGACGAGAACGACAACGTCACCCTCGCCTATCGCGACGATGGCGGCGTGCAGATTTTCTGGGTTGTGCCGAAGGAAGATTGAGTCGATGAGTGCCCGCTGGTTTGCTTTGTTTTTTGTGTTTTTTGTCATGGCTGCGCAAGCCGACGCTCCGCGCACCTTCACCGAAGCGAAAAAGGTCGCATGGAAGCTCTACGCCCCCCAATCCACCGAGTTTTACTGTGGCTGCAAGTACACCGGCAACCGGGTGAACCTTGCCGCCTGCGGTTATGTGCCGCGTAAAAATGCCAAGCGCGCATCCCGCATCGAGTGGGAGCATATCGTTCCGGCCTGGCAGATCGGTCATCAACGCCAGTGCTGGCAAGAAGGCGGTCGCAAGAACTGCACCCGCTACGATCCGGTTTACCAGAAGGCCGAAGCTGATTTGCACAACCTGGTGCCCAGCATCGGCGAGGTCAATGGCGATCGCAGCAACTTCAGTTTCGGTTGGCTGCCCGAACAGTCGGGACAGTATGGTTCGTGCCTGACCCAAGTCGACTTCAAGGCCAAGAAAGTCATGCCCCGCCCTTCCATTCGCGGCATGATCGCCCGGACCTACTTCTACATGAGCAAGCAGTATGGCTTGCGCCTGTCAAAACAGGATCGACAACTGTACGAAGCCTGGGACAAGACCTATCCCGTACAGGCCTGGGAACGGCAACGCAACCAGAGCGTGGGGTGCGTCATGGGACGCGGCAACGAGTTCGTCGGCCCGGTGGACATGAAGGCCTGCGGCTGAATCCAGGCGACACCTGAAACAAAAAAGGCCTCGAGGCTAAAGCCCCGAGGCCTTTTTTTGTTTGCCCAACATCTTCGCTGCCGACTGTTATTGAGCGGCCGGACGCTCAAGCACCAGCAATTCGATGTTCTGTTTCTTCGAGCGAGTGAGCACAGCACGGACCTCATCCTGTTTGGCTTCGGCCTCGGCTTTCGAATTGAACGGCCCCATCAGGATTCGCGTATTGCCATTTTCCTTGACGACGCTGGACATGAAACTGTGTTCGATCAGCCAGCCACTCAAATCACTGACCGCCTGAGGGGTTTCACCTCGCACTTCAAGATCCCATTGCGGGCCGGACGCTGCCGCGGGTACGGCAGCCACGGCCGGCTTTGGCTTCGGCGCATCCACACTGCTGCCCTCTCCACATCCCGCCAGTGCCAACATCGCGAGTACCAAGACCATTTTGCGCACGGCGTTTCCCTCTAAATGCTTAAAGCGGGGATTTTAACATCCATGAATACTTCACGAGTGCCATAAAATGGGCTCAAAACAACGAGAATCATGGTGGCGGCCTCTGTATAGTTACGCCTTGGGAATTAATGCCACATCTGCGCGTCAGAAAGAGGCACCCAAACTGTGAGACTTCGCACTAATCTATACATACCACCGACCTCTGCACTGTCCGAATCAGGTGCCCCACAAAGCAATCAAGGAGAAGACCATGCTGATACTCACCCGCAAAGTCGGTGAAAGCATTAATATCGGTGATGACATTACGATCACCATCCTGGGCGTAAGCGGCCAGCAAGTCAGGATCGGCATCAACGCCCCGAAGGACGTTGCAGTGCACCGTGAAGAAATTTATCAGCGCATTCAGGCCGGCCTGACCGCCCCGGAAAAGCCGCAATCCTGAGTTCTGTTGCAGTCAGTAGCCAGCCCGTTCAGTGCGCAACCACGGCTGGCTAAAGATTCAGCATCGCATCGAAGCTTTCAGGGGTCGATACTAGCGACAAGCTCAAGACCCTGGCTGTCAGATATTTCTTGTTTATCCAGGGGAAGGACGCGTTCGCTCCGTGGCTAACCGAACACCACCCCGCGCGCCATGCCAGTCGCCACCACCACCATCAACAGCACCAGCAGTGCCTCGACATGACTGATCCGTGCAAACAGCTTCGCACGGCCGGTATCGAAGGCGACTTTGCGACCCAGCGCTATCCGCCATTTGATCAACGTCACCATGGGCGCAATCTCCAGCAGCAAGATCAGCACGAACAGCGTCATCTTCAGATGAAACAGCGGCTGATGCAGGTAATAGTCCGTGCCTTTCTCGTACCCGCCAAAGGCTCGCATCCCCCCGCTGATCAGTAACACGACAGCTGAAATACCCCAGATATTGTCCGCCATCAGGACACTGCGCACTTCTGCGGTCCCATCGGCCAGACGCCGAAAAGACGTGCCTCGAGTCAGCACCGCCCAGAATCCCAACGCAACCGCCAAAAGATGAACCGCCGCCAGAAACCAATGAGTCAGCATCGAGAAACTCCCGCCAGGTAGAAGCTGTATGAGCCTGACAGTAGTAGCCCATGAAATGGCTGCTTGCACGGCATCCTCGGACCAGGCCCGGTACACAATATGACAGACCAACTAGACTCCACTGCGCTGGCATTGAGCGACCGCGGCAGTCCCAGCCCCAACAGCAACTCACTCTCACCGCATTGAACTGAGTAAACAAAATCATGTGTGAATCATGTGATTCAATCTCTGCTTCAAACAAAACAGGCCGTCGTCGTTTTCTTCAATTTGCCGGATTGAGCGCAGGCGCCCTGCTGCTTGCCGGCACACTGCCCGGCAAAATCATCCAGGCAGCCGAAAAAGCGACAGCCCCACCCAAACCACAAAACGTGATCAGTCCCGACATGGCGCTGAAAAGACTGATGGAGGGCAATGAACGATATGTAAGCGGTACATCCAAGACTCATGATTTCAAGGCTGAGCGAGAGGCCCTGGTGTCGGGTCAAAATCCGTTTGTGGCCGTGCTGAGCTGCTCTGACTCACGCATCGCCCCGGAGTATGCGTTTGACACTGCGCGCGGAGATCTTTTCTCCATCCGCGTCGCGGGCAACTTTGTCACCCCGGAAGGCCTGGCCAGTCTTGAATACGGGGTCGCCGTACTGGGCGCCCCGCTGATTCTGGTACTCGGCCATGAGAGCTGCGGCGCCATCGAGGCCGGCATCAAGGCTGTCAAGGACCAGACGGTTTTCCCCGGCCATATCCCGAAACTGACCGACGCACTCAAGTCAGCCATCGAGGCCGTGCTCAAGCAACCCGGAAGCCTGATGGAAAACGCCACCGCGCAGAACGTCAAAAATTCGGTCAACAGCCTGAAACAGGCCTCGCCCTTGCTGACCGATGCGCAGAGCAAAGGCATGCTGAAGATCGTGGGAGGTGTCTATCGCCTGGCGAGCGGCAAGGTAGAGCTCATCGCCTGACCCACAACGCACACATCGCTAGTATCGGCGCATAGTCCCGCATAAAAAGAGTCCCGCATGCAAAGAACGCCGCATGCAAAGAGCCCAGCGCGATGGCTGGGCTCTGGTCACTTCCGGTTTTCCATCATTTTGTCGGCCAGGGCTTTAGCCCTCTCGATCAACAGGTTCTGCCTGTCTTCGTGCGTAGCCCCGCCCACAACCGGGGCTGTCAGATTGCTTTCGGCAATCAACGCAGCGCAGAAGTATTGATCCCAAACGGCTTTGTCTACGGGTGCCTGTTTGCTGATTTGATCGACGTTCATGGGCGGCTCCTTTCAATGAGGCAGCCCCACTAGTTTACGCCTGAATGGCCAAGAATCCGGATCATCATCCACCGTTGTCCGCCATTCGTCGCCTGCGAAAACACAACGATGAGTTCACCCGCATCCGTGGCTTGAGGATTGCACAGATCGCGCGTAGCAGCGCCGGAACGACATAATTCTGACGCAGCAGCCATTCAATCAACGCTTAAGGACTCCAGCGATACGCTTGGTCAGTCACCGGGAGATGTAACGTGTCAACGCTCAACGAAATCGCAATGAACCACGCGAGAATGGCTAAGGAAAAAGCAGCAGAGTCGACCGAACTGAGCGAGCGACACCTCCAGATTGTAGGGAGCTTCGAGGTACCGTCCATTGACGTACAACAGAACGTCCCCATGCACCTGATCGCTGGAGCGCAGGAGGTGCATCTGGTTCATGCGACGGGTTTCGCGCTCTGACCTTTTATGAGGCAAGCGACATACTGATCGATTTACCCGGCAACAGGTAAGTGGATTCGGCACTGGCAATGGAACATGCCATCTGGATGCAATCACCTGTTGCCTGGCTCCCACCCACTCCTCGCATCACAATCCCCCAAAAAAATCCCGCAGGCGCAACACAGTGGCGTGAGACTCGTGGCAAGGTGCCGATGAACCTGGCTTTGCTTTCGTCGGGTCTGAAGGCAGGATGCGCGCCTACCAACAAGAAACCACCGCACTCCAGGGTTATCCAATTAGTTGTAACCATGACTAAAGACCGCGTAAACGAAATCGATTTACTTCGGTTTATCGCGGCAATTGCCGTCCTGTTCTTTCATTATTCTTTTCGGGGGGCATGCTTACGACGATCTGTCCATCATGCCTTACCCCTGGATTATTCCAGCTGCAAAGTATGGATATCCGGGGGGTTCAGCTGTTTTTCATGATCAGCGGCTTCGTGATATTCATGACGGCTTCAAATGCGAATCTCAAGTCATTCGCAACCTCCAGGATCGTTCGGCTCTACCCCACATTCTGCGGCATGTTGCACCATTACGTTCATTGCAATCCTGTTGATGGGCAATGGCCGCTTTTCAGCTTCTTTTACTCAATACCTCGCCAACATGACAATGCCTAGCGAGTTCATGAAAGTACCGTCTATCGATGGCGCCTACTGGTCAATCTTCATCGAAATCCGTTTTTACCTTTTGATCGCCATCCTGTTGGTCGCCCGACACCACGGAGTGGCGCCGCATCGGTTTTTATCTTGATCGGTTTATTTGCACCGACATTCACGACACAACAAAAAAGGGCCCACCTTGGGGTGGTAATGCTGTTCAGTTAAGCGAGAATGATCCACTGTAGGAGCGAGCTTGCTCGCGATGGTCGTTAACGATGCCGCGTGTTTACTGACTAAACGCGGCGCTCTTGAGTCCATCGCGAGCAAGCTCGCTCCTACAGAATCCTTAACTGAACAGCATTACACCTTAGGGTGGTCCCTTCCAGACCGCCAGGCCGGGCGAATTTTGCCTGGTAGGCGCGATAGCCAATTGGTTGATAGCTAAAAGTTACTTCACGACATACCTGGCGCCGTGTGGATCGTTGAGCTTTGCCTGCAATATCCCCCACTCGCGCTGAATGATCGAGTAAGGAATAAAGATGCTGATCCTCTCAGCACCCTCAACACCGGAGTGATTGCTCACATCGTTCAGAGTGGTTGAGTAGAAACCGATATTGATGCCGACAATACAGCCGTCACTGGTGAGGACCGGCCCACCCGACATGCCCTTGACCAGCGGGGCATCATGGATGGCATAGAGATCACCGCTGCGTTCATCGGTATTGAGGAACGGCGTTTGATACACCTTGCCTTTCCCGGTAGTGGTCATGAGGTAAGGACTCGCCCCAACGGCAGTGATGCTCTCGCCCACACGCGGTGCGCGCCATGATGGGTAGCGGCCGTTGGCCTTGTGCAGGATGAAGACGAGATCACAGCCCGTGCTGCAGCTGTACTTCACGTTGGGGATGAACGGAGTGTGGCGCGTGGTTACCGCATAGTCATCGTTCCATTGCACGGCCGAGGCCATGTATAGATACGGTGCGGGAAACCCCGAATGGACTAAAAAGTATGAATCATTGGCAGCACCCGAAAAGTCGGGTTTTACGATGCCGTTGCATCCTGCAGTTACAGCTCCAATTAAAAAGTAGGCCATGATCTTGATCATGATATATCACCGACTTAATTGGGAGAGTGTGACTGTTTTTTGTTGTCAATATTTTGTCTTTTGTCGGGGTTGTAGTACTCCTCGCCGCTTGTTCTAGTTGGACGCTTCCTTACTTATGGCTGAGTTTGTAATGACGCGTATGAATAAATCGCGCTAAAGCCAATCGCTTTTCGATCAACTCCAGAAGTTCAAATATTTGGCGCCTGAAAAGTGTTAAATACGAGAAAGAAAATCAAGAGTTTCTATAGACTGTTTCGTTAGTGGCGCCAGCTGAATAAATCGCTATACCCGTCAGCCACAAGAGCGAAAAGAAGCCTGATGCTAGCCCAGTCGCCCTGCACTGCAGCTGCGCCGCAACTGGCTTGATATTCCGCCACGCGGAATATGATTCATACAGTTAAAGGAAGCTACGCAGAGTAACTCCTGCCAGGGATTCAACATAACTTGAACTAAACATCGCTGATTGCTAATCAACTCAACCAACTTAAATTAATCCAAACGCAAAAGTCCTGATTGATCCCAACCAGGGAACTTCTCTTATTCCTTAATAGTTGTTGGCACCCAGTGTCTGGCCGCAGGCATCAAAGCCGGGGACTGCTCCAGGCCGAGTCATTTATCGCACTACTGCGCCCCAACCCCTTCCAGACTTTGAGCCTGAATCGGCGTTCACATTGCCTCGTGTGAACGAAGCCGATACTTTGTGAGCGCTCTGCATGAAATCCAGGACAACAAAAAAGGGCCCGCCTTTCGGTGAGCCCTTCCAGACCGCCCAGCAAAAGCGCTTCCAGGCTTAAGCGGACACCAACATCGCATCACCCATACGAACAGAAGAAAGATGTCACCCCCTCGAATTATCGACAAGTCGGTCAACGAAGAACTCCATATGCCCTCTGGGGGTAGCCAGCAAAGGCCAGGCGTCGACCAATAAAGCGATTTCCTGAAATGCCTGGGCGCTCTTGGAGCGCGGAAAGTGTTCGTAGACTGCCCGCTGCTTCTGCACTGCCCTGCGCGCACATTCATCGTACGGAATCGCTCCTACATACCGCAGGGTTACGTCGAGGAAGCGATCGGTGACTTTGGCCAATTTAGCGAACAGCGCGCGACCTTCCGTCGGGCCCTGCACCATATTGACCAGCACCCGAAAACGGTCCATTCCGTAATCACGATTAAGCAGTTTGATCAGTGCGTAGGCATCGGTGATCGAGGTCGGTTCGTCGCAGACCACCAGCATGACTTCGTGGGCCGCCCGGACGAGACTGACCACCGACGAGCCGATGCCCGCAGCTGTGTCAATCACCAGCACATCGAGACTGTCACCAATTTCACTGAAGGCCTGGATCAGGCCTGCGTGCTGAGCCGCCGACAAATGCACCATGCTCTGGATGCCAGAAGCTGCGGGGACGATTCGTATCCCGCCCGGACCGCGCAAAAGCACATCGGAAAGCTCACAGCGACCTTCGATTAAATCGGCAAGCGTGTACTGCTGGGAAAGCCCCAACAGGACATCGATATTCGCCAAGCCAAGATCGCCATCAAGCAATACGACTCGCCGTCCAAGTTTCGCCAGCGCCAATGAAAGATTCACGGCCACAGTCGTCTTGCCGACGCCGCCCTTTCCGCCGGTCACGGCGATAACTTGTATAGAACGCACACTATCCATGTTATTGATTCCCTTCCATGCGCAACGCGTGCGAGTAATCGCAAACTAATCCCAGGTACGCAATGGTAACCGAAAAGTGCAGACACATAGCCACTATGCTGTATCACAGGATCACCAGAAACGCGGCAACCCACCACCTGGCAATTTCGCGAACCACTTCGAGAAGTTTAGGGTTGAGGTGCCAGGCGTGTTCAAGCCGGACCTCAGGAGGGTCAGAAGGAGCACGGCATCAACAACCGGCAGGACATTCACCAGCGCCTACTGATGAACCTGATAAGCGCCGACTTTGAAACCGCCGCTCGCATGCTTTCGCGTGTCACGACACCTTACGAGATTACCGAAAAGGTATCGCAATTGGTCAGAGCCAAAAGCCTGAGGGCGCTGGAACAGGAGCCTGGTGAGCCGGAAGACGAAATAATCGAGCCGGCCTCAATTACCACGGCTGAGCTACAGGTTCTGCGTTGCGCCTGGCGACGCTCACATTGCCGCGTGTGAACGGCCCTATACTTTGTGACCGTCTTGATGAAATCCAGGACAACAAAAAAGGGCCCACCTTTCGGTGAGCCCTTCCAGACCGCCCAGCAGAGCGGATTTTGTTTGGTAGGCGCGATTGGACTCGAACCAACGACCCCCACCATGTCAAGGTGGTGCTCTAACCAACTGAGCTACGTGCCTGCTGTGAGGCGGCATTCTACGGAATTCCGGAGGGGTGTCAACACCTTTTTTCGCGCTAACCCTATGAATATGCAAAATATTTAATTTTGCCGGTACAAAGAAGATTTTCCGGGTGGCTGGCGGGCGATTTTCAACTCGGGTAGGATCAACGCACTCGTAAAATATATTAAACAGAGGCTGCCGAATGGCTAACACTCCCTACCCAGAGTCCTATTACGCCGCATCGGCCAATGCGGTTCCGCCGCGCCCGGCGTTGCAGGATGACGTCGAGACCGATGTCTGTGTGATTGGCGCCGGTTACACGGGGATGTCCTCTGCCCTGTTTCTGCTGGAGAACGGTTTCAAGGTCACGGTGCTTGAGGCCGCCAAGGTGGGTTTCGGGGCGTCCGGGCGTAATGGCGGGCAGATCGTCAACAGCTATAGCCGCGACATCGATGTCATCGAGCGCACGGTCGGTCCCAAGCAGGCTCAGTTGCTGGGGCAGATGGCGTTTGAAGGTGGCCGGATCATTCGTGAGCGGGTCGCCAGGTACAACATCCAGTGCGATCTGAAGGACGGTGGTGTGTTCGCCGCGATGACCGCCAAGCAGATGGGTCATCTGGAGTCGCAGAAGCGCCTGTGGGAGCGATTCGGCCACACCCAGCTCGAGCTGATGGATCAGCGCCGCATCCGCGAAGTGGTAGCGTGTGATCAGTACGTCGGCGGGATGCTGGACATGAGTGGCGGCCACATTCATCCGCTCAACCTGGCGCTGGGTGAAGCGGCGGCGGTCGAGTCCCTGGGCGGGACGATCTACGAGCAGTCGCCGGCTGTGCGTATCGAGCGCGGTGCGAATCCGGTGGTGCACACGCCACAGGGTAAGGTCCGGGCCAAATTCATCATAGTCGCCGGCAACGCTTATCTGGGTAATCTGGTGCCGGAACTGGCGGCCAAGTCGATGCCTTGCGGCACGCAGGTGATTACCACCGAGCCCTTGGGCGAAGAACTGGCCAGGACCCTGCTGCCTCAGGACTACTGTGTCGAAGACTGCAATTACTTGCTCGACTATTACCGCCTCAGCGGTGACAAGCGCCTGATTTTCGGCGGCGGCGTGGTGTACGGCGCGCGGGATCCGGCGAACATCGAAGCGATCATTCGACCGAAGATGCTCAAGGCCTTCCCGCAGCTCAAGGACGTGAAGATCGATTACGCGTGGACCGGTAACTTCTTGCTGACCCTGTCGCGCCTGCCTCAGGTCGGACGCCTGGGCGACAACATCTACTACTCCCAGGGCTGCA
The DNA here is from genome assembly GCF_052112305.1 of Pseudomonas sp. QLc11A. NCBI lineage: Bacteria > Pseudomonadati > Pseudomonadota > Gammaproteobacteria > Pseudomonadales > Pseudomonadaceae > Pseudomonas > Pseudomonas sp. QLc11A. The sequence continues at coordinate 62,910 of NZ_JAVAJJ010000020.1, read as the reverse complement.
GCGGCCATGGCGTGACCTACACGCACCTGGCGGGCAAGGTGCTGGCCGAAGCGTTGCGCGGCCAGGCCGAGCGTTTTGACGCGTTTGCCGACCTGCCCCACTACCCGTTCCCTGGCGGACAGTTGCTGCGTACGCCGTTTGCGGCATTGGGTGCGTGGTATTACGGATTGCGGGATAAATTCGGGTACTAAGCGACACGCAATACATTGTAGGAGCGAGCCTGCTCGCGATATCGGTCTGGCAGCCAACGGATGTGTTGGATGTTACGACCTCATCGCGAGCAAGCTCGCTCCCACAGGTTTTGGGGGTTAGAGACGATCTCGTGGGATACCGCTGCGAATCCGCAGGATGTCCGCCAGTACCGCCAGGGCAATCTCGGCTGGCGTCTTGCTGCCCAGGTTCAAGCCGATCGGCGCATGAATCCGCGCCAGTTCGGCATCGCCCAAGCCCCCAATACGCCGCAAACGCTCGAAGCGCTTCTGTGAGGTCTGCAGGGAGCCCATCACACCGATATAGAACGCCTCGGTGCGAACCGCCTCCATCATCGCCAGGTCATCGATACGCGGGTCGTGGGTCAATGCCACCACCGCCGTGTCGCTGTGGCAGCCGCCGTCGGCGATGAACACCGACGGCAGTTGGCGGCGAATCTCCACGTTGTCCAGCACGACGCCTTCCAGCACTTCGTCCCGCGGATCGCACAGAATCACCTCGAACCCCAGGCCCACGGCAAATTCCGCGCAGGCCTGAGCCACACTGGAATAGCCGGCCAGCAGCAGACGCTGGGCCGCGCCGACACGCACACGCACGCGATCGATTTCACGCTCGATACGCACACCCTGCTCACGATCATCGAACAGGCTGCGCGCACCGCTTTGCAGATCGACTTCACGGATCAATCGACGTCGGCCCAACAGCGCCGACTCCAGCTCGCGCAAATGCGCCTGCACGTCACATTCGGCATCAAGCTTCTCGACCAGCACATCCAGCACCCCGCCACAGGGCAGGCTGACGCGCGAGCGTGGGTCGTCGCCTTCGCCGTAACGAACGACGCTGACCGGCTGCAGAAACGCGCCCTCGGCGACTCGCTCGAGAAAATCCTCCTCGACACAACCACCGGACAGCGAGCCAATCCAGTGCCCGTCAGTGTTCACCGCCAGCAGCGAACCCGGTGCGCGCGGTGCCGAGCCGTAAGTGGCCAGCACCGTGCACAGCCAGATGCGCTGACCGGCCGTCGACCACTCCAGCGCCCGGCGCACCACTTGCAGATCGAGATGCTGCATATCAGTGCGCCTTGTGCTCGAGCGGCGGCGCATCGGCCCGCAACTTCTGCACGTCGTTCAGCGCCAGGTCATTGGGCTGACCGCCCCAACCCTGACGCAGGTAGTTCAGCAGATCCGTGAGTTGCCCGTCGCTCAACTTCTCGGCGAAGCCCGGCATCGGCTGCATGCGCTCGAACCCGGAGAACTTCTGCTCACCGATACCGTCGTCGATCACCCGCAGCAGGTTGCGCGGATCTTCCAGGCGCAGCGTGGTGTTGCCGCGCATGGCGACGGCGATGTGCGGCTTGCCCTCGCCGCCCGGCGCATGGCAACCGGCGCAGACGTTCAAATATTCCTGACGGCCACGCTGGGCACTCGGGCTCAGTTTGTCCAACGGCACTTCGGTGAGCACTTTCGCCGCCGGTGGCTGATCGCCGAGCAGGAAGGTCGCCATCGCCGCCAGATCCGGATCGCTGAGGCCCTGGGTGCTGTTGTGGAACACCGGGAACATCTCGTTGAACATCGTGCCCTGGGCGCTCATGCCGTGCTTGAGGAACGAGCTCAGGTCCTGATGATTCCAGCCACGGGCCGCCAGGTCAGTGGCCAGCAGGCTTGGCGCCAGATAACCATTGAGAATGCCGCCGGTCATGCGCTTGTCTTGCTGCATCGCGCCAGGCAAGCCGCGCGGGGTGTGGCACTCGCCACAGTGGCCGAGCACGTCGACCATGTACTGGCCGCGCTTCCAGGCTTCGCTTTTGCCTTCGGCAGACTCCAGCTTCACATCCTTGCCGTACATCATGTTCCAGCCCATCAGGCCCAGGCGCACGTTGAACGGAAAGCTCAGGCGGGTGACCGGGGCGGCGCGCTCGATCGGCTCGACGGTTTTCAGGTAGGCATGAATCGCATCGGAATCGGCGCGCGGCATCAGGTGATACGAGGTGTACGGCATCGCCGGATACAGGTTCGCGCCATCGCGGCGCTTGCCTTCGGTCAGCGCGGCGAAGAACTCGTCATCGCTGTACAGGCCGATGCCGTGCTCTTTACTCGGGGTGATGTTGGTGCCGTAGATCGTGCCGAACGGCGACACGATCGGCAGGCCGCCCGCATAGGGTGCACCACCCGGCGCGGTGTGGCAGGCCATGCAATCGGCGGCGCGGGCAAGGTACGCGCCTTGCTTGACCTGCGCCTCATCGGCGTGGGCCAGCAACACAGGCGCAGCCAGGCCGACCGCCAGCGTCAGGCGGGACAATAGTGACTTCATGCTTAACCCTCCTTGACCAGGCCGAGATCGGTCAGCACGTTGCGGGTGGCGCTGTAGTAGCGCACGTACCCGGTGCAACGGCAGATGTGATGACCGAGGCTGTCCTCGATGACTTTTTCCAGCTGGCTTTTGACGATCGGCTGACGCTGCAGCTTTTCCACCAGCACGGTCGCGGCATTCACGAAGCCCGGCGCGCAGTAGCTGCACTGGAAGGCGAATTCGTCGACAAAGCGCTGCTGGATCGGGTTCAGCTCGGTGACCTTGCCCTGCTCGTCGCGGGTCGCATGGCCTTCGATGGTCCGAACTTTCTTGCCTTCGAAATAGTGCGCACCGGTGATGCAGGTGCGCACTTCTTCGCTGGTGCCGTCGGGGTTGTCGACGATCACCACGCAGGCGTGGCAGATGCCCTGGCCGCAGCCCAGGCGCGAACCGGTGAGGTTCTTGTATTCGTGCAGGTAGTCGATCATCGGCAGGTCATCAGGGATGTCCACCGGGCCGACGGATTGACCGTTGAGGGTCAGTTGAAGCGGACGGTTAGCCATTGAGGGCCTCCTTGATGCGTGCAGAAGTGATAGGCAGGTCGCGGACACGTTTACCGATGGCATGGGCCACGGCATTGCCGATGGCACCCACCACAGGAATCATCACCACTTCGGCGATGCCCTTGGACGGGTCGCTTGGCGAGAGTGGCGGCAGGATCTCCGCCGTCTGCTTCCACACCGCAACGTGCCGCGCCATTGGCAGGCGGTAACGGTTGAAGTTCCAGTCACCCTCCCCTGGCCCGCCTTCGTACAGCGGCATTTCTTCCATCAGCGCATGGCCGATGCCCATGGCGATGCCGCCTTCGAGCTGGCCCTTGACCAGCTCCGGCACCAGCACGCGACCGCACTCGACCCACGAGTGATGGTTGAGTACCGACACTTCGTTCGAACCCTTGTTGACCTTCACTTCCACCAGCGTCGCCACCGGGCTGTAGTACGTCACCGCCGCGTTGTTCAACTGGGTTGCCGGGTAGGCGATGTTCTGCCGGTCCAGCAAATGGAAACCGGCGCTGTTCATCTGCGCCTTCTTCGCTTTCGGTGCACCGTCGCCATACTTCACGGCCAGGCCATCGAGCGGCAAGCGCTCACGCACGCCGTCGATGCTGAATTCGGCCTCGGCCCAGCTCCAGCGGTTGAAACCGTGCACCGTGGCGCCGCTCACCAGGCCGCGCTCGTGAACACGCTTGGCCAGCATGGCGAACGGCAATGGTTCCATGCCGTTGGCGGTGAGCTTGCCATCGACCCAATGGGCGTCTTCGCGGCGCACCACATAAGGGTTGGCCTGACCGCCGTAAGGGCCTTGACGCCAGATCTCCAGCGCCGCCGGCCACAGGCCGTGGTTGAACAGCACGCGCGCCGCTTCACGGGTGGCGTGGCTGAAGTAGTACGCCGAGTTGGTGGCCGACGATGCCGAAGCCACCTTGCCGACCCAACGCGGGTTGCGCAGGACATTATCCTGTTCGGCCTGGCTCATGATGTACGGGTTGCCGCTGCTGATCAGCTGCAACTCATTCCATTCGGTTTCACCGGTCTTCACTTCGTGCGCCGGGATACCGAGGAAATCGGCCACGACCATGGCCTGCGAGGTCGACATGCCGGTGCCGATCTCGATACCGATGTGGCGCAGGCTGATGCGACCTTCGGCGGTGAATTCAATACTGGCCATCGGCGCTTCGGAACCGGTGCCGAAGTCTTTCTGGCAGATGGCGAAACCCACCCCGTACCAGTTGTCCGGATCGGCGGCTTCGCGTTGTTTCTTGATCGCGTCGCGGTTTTTCCAGACTTCGTGGACCGCCGCCTTGTCGAGAATCTCGTGCAGGCGCAGGGCACCGGCCGGGATCGCGCCCTGGGTGTTTTTCATGCCCGAGCGCAGCGCGTTCTTGCGGCGCAGTTCAATGGCATCGATACCCAGGCGATCGGCGATTTCGTCGACCATCATTTCGGTCGACGCCATGCTCTGCAGGGTGCCGTAGCCACGCATCGACCCGGCTTCTACCGCACGGGAATGGTAAGCCGTGACCTGCAGGTCGTTCTGCGGCATGTAATAGATCGATTGCGCGGCCGTGGCGCCCACCGCCGCCACCGACGGGCTGTAGTTGATTCGCCCGCCACCGTCGACGCTCATTTCAGCGCGGAAGATCTTGAAGCTGTGGTCGTTCTTGTCCACCGCCAACTGGTAGCGAATGTCGAACGGGTGACGCTTGATGCCGCTCTGGAACTGCTCGTAGCGGTCGTTGGCCAGACGCACCGGCACACCGGCGCCGTACAACGCGGCCAGCGCTGCGTAGTAGACGAAAATGTTGTGGTCTTTGGAGCCGTAACCGACGGTGTAACCGGGGTGCATGTTCAGGTGGGCCATGCCGAAACGCGACGGCGCAATCATCTTCGCGGTCTCGGTCGCGGTTTCCAGCGGGCACTGGGTGGCAACAATGAAATGCAAGGTCTTGGTGGCCGGGTCGTACCAGCCGTTACCGTTGTCCGGCTCCAGGGCGGCCGGTTCGATCGACGGGGTCTTGTAGCGCTCGTCGAACACCAGCCAGTTGTCCGGCGGCGTATCGATCTGCTGCTTCATGCGCTCGGCGTAGAACAACCCGCGCTCGGTCAGGTTGCCGTGCAGGTTCGGCTGGGAGTTCCACACCGGACGACGGTTTTTCAGCATCGGGAACAGGATCGAATCCTTGAGGCTGGCGAATTCGTCTTCGTCGGCCGAGGTCGCACCGCCGACGCGCACATAGCGGAAGCTGCCGTATGGATCGCCTTCGTAGAACGGCACTTTTTCGCCGTAGCGGATGGCCTTGTCATTGAACTTGAGCTGGTTCTTGGCCTGACGGAAACGCTCGAAGTCGTTCCAGATCAGGATCGCCACCGGGTGACCGATGAACATCGGCACCTTGCCGGCCGGCAACAGTGGATCCGGGGCGTGCTCCTCAGGGAACACGATACCGTCCTTGACCAGGTCTTCGGCGGTGACGATGCGGTCCGGCTGCAACTCGGCACCCAGCCACGACAGGTCGATGCCTGCAAAAATGTGGTCGGCCTTGATGGTTTTCAGCAGCATGGCATGGCCTTGTTGCTGCGGCCAGCCCGGCATGTCCTTGGCGCGGATGTCGCGGGCAAAGACCTTGCTGCCGCAGACCTTGGACAAGGCATCGTTACGGGCGCGCGCCTGGCCATTGTTGCCGAGCCACTGCTCGGACGGCACGGTCACGCTGTTTTCCATCAAGGCGGCCAGCGCCTGGCTGCTCAATGGCGTGAGCGTCACACTCACACCCGCTACCAGCCCGCCCTGGAGGAACGAGCGCCGGGATATTTCACGGTTGGACATGGATCATCCTCTGGGCGGTTATGGGGTCCGCCCTTCTGGTTATGTACTGGAAATCTCGAGTCTTGCAGAAGCCCTTTTCGACGATGCAAAGGGCTGTTGTTGACAGTGCAAAGCTGACCGAAAGGTTAAGTTTATAGGCTTATGCCTTCGCGGAAAACTAAAAACTGACCAAGGAATCAAAAAACCGCGACTTTTCGACGCAGCAGTTCGATGAACAACCCCAACTCCCGGCTGATGTGCTCGCCCTTGCGCAACAACAACCCGAATGGCGCCATCTGCACATCCAGTTCCACCGGCAATGCCACCACCAGGCCCATTTTAAGATAGTCGCGCAATGCGGTTTCCGACAGGACCATGATCGCGTCGGTCAGCTGAATCAGCTGCTGCATCGAATACACCGAGCTGCATTCGATGATGTCCGCCGGCAACGGCAGCGCCAGGCGCTGCAACGCTTGATCCAGGCCGATGCGCGCCGGACTGGTTTCCGGTTGCAGGATCCACGGCCAACCGCTGACAAGCTCCGCCATGTCCAGTTTTTTGCGCCGGGCCAGCGGGTGGCCGGCGTGCACCACCACCAGCAAGCGTTCGTTACCCAACTGCTCGAAGACGTAGTGCTCACTGTCGGTGGCGGCATTGCGCCGGGCGATGGCGAGGTCGATGCGGCCCTGTTCCAGCAACTGGATCACCTGGTCGCTGGTGTCGCCCATGATGCGAATCCGCAGCTGCGGATTGAGCGCCTTGATCTCGGCAATCGAATCCATGACCAGGCCTGGCGCCGCGCCCATGATGGTACCGATCGACAGATAGCCGTAGCCGCCCTGCTGCCGCGCCATCAGGTCCTCGGCGCAACGGTCCAGACCACTGATGGCCGACTCGGCAAAGCGAATCAGTTCCTGGCCCAGCGCTGTCGGGCGCATCCCCCGCGGCAGGCGCTCGAACAGATCGCAGCCGAACATGTCTTCAATCTCATGGAGCATGCGGGTTGCCGCCGGTTGCGACATGTTCAGGCTTTGCGAAGCGCGGTGCAGGTTCTGGCTGGAGCTGAGCGTCACCAGCATGTGCAGATGCTTGTAGCGCAGGCGATTGAGCAGGCTGCGGGAGATGATCGGTGTGGTCATGGCGGGCCTTTTTATCAATACCCTGAAGGTATCAGTTGTGAGCTAGATTCGATTTGTAACGCATCGATCAGCGGCCGTACAGTCTTCCCCATAAGAACAAATGCCCTACCAAAGGAAAACTGCGATGAAGACTCTACCCGCGCCTCTGCTCGCCAAAATTTCCTGGCGGCTACTCCCGTTTCTCCTGCTGATGTACATCATGGCCTTCCTCGACCGCGCCAACGTCGGGTTCGCCAAGCAAGCCTTCCAAGCCGATACCAACATCAGCGATGCCGCCTTCGCCTTCGGCGCCGGGGTGTTCTTCGTGGGCTACGCGTTGCTTGAAGTGCCGAGCAACCTGATCCTGCACCGCGTCGGCGCCCGCCTGTGGATGTGCCGGATCATGGTTACCTGGGGCCTGGTCTCCGCCGCCATGGTCTTCGCCCACACAGAAACCAGCTTCTACATCCTGCGCTTCCTGCTGGGCGTGGCCGAAGCCGGCTTCTTCCCCGGGGTGATCCTCTACCTCACCTACTGGTTCCCCAGCGCCGTGCGTGGCAAGGCCATGGGTTTCTTCTATTTCGGTGCGCCGCTGGCGTTCATCTTCGGCAGCCCGTTGTCCGGCCTGCTGCTGGAACTGGACGGCTTCGCCGGCTTCCACGGCTGGCAGTGGTTGTTTGCCGTTGAAGGCCTGATGGCGACGGCGGTGGGCATCTGGGCCTACTGGTACCTGGACAACCGACCGGCCGACGCCAAGTGGCTGACCGTCGAGGAACGCCAGCAAGTACAAAGCCTGCTCGATCAGGAAGACAGCCATAAACAGAACCACGGCCGCAGCCTGCTCAACGTCATTTGCCAACCCTCGGTGCTGTACCTGTGCCTGATCTACCTGTTGATCCAGGCCAGCGTCTACGGCGTGGTGTTTTACCTGCCAAGCCAGGTCGGCGGACTGCTGGGGACCAAGGTCGGGCTGATGGTCGGCCTGGTCACGGCGATTCCATGGATTTGCGCCTTGATCGCCGCCTACCTGATCCCCGGCTACAGTGACCGCACCGGCGAACGCCGCCGCACCGCGTGCCTGACCTTGCTGATGGCCGCCGCCGGGATCGCCTGCTCGGTGACCTTCAGCAACCCGCTGCTGGGGATCATCGCCCTGTGTTTTGCCGCCTCTGGCTTCATCGCCGTGCAACCGGTGTTCTGGACCTTCCCCTCCAGCTACCTCGCCGGCAGCGCCGCCGCGGCCGGGATCGCCCTGATCAACTCGTTCGGCGCCCTCGGCGGCTTCATCGCCCCCATCCTGAAGAACTGGGCCGAGGGCGCTTTCCATTCACCGGCAGCAGGCTTGTACGTGCTGGCCGTTACCACCGTCATCGCCGCGTTGCTGGTGCTGGGCGTACGCGCGCCCGGCCATGAAGCCTCGAACAAACCGGCCACCGTTTAAACCTGACCGCCGTTTAACAAAAGGAATCACACCATGGGCATTCCAACCATCAAACACGTCCGCGCTTTCACCCTGCGAGGCGGCGGCGCGGATTATCACGACCAGGCCGACGGCCACTGGATCGACGATCACATTGCCACGCCGATGAGCAAATACCCCGAGTACCGCCAGAGCCGCCGCACCTTCGGCATCAACGTACTCGGCACCCTGGTGGTGGAGATCGAGGCCAGCGACGGCACCGTCGGTTTTGCCGTGACCACTGGCGGCGAGCCGGCCGCCTACATTGTCGAGAAGCACCTGGCGCGCTTCCTTGAAGGCGCCCGGGTCACCGACATCGAAAAAATCTGGGACCAGATGTACCAGTCGACTCTGTATTACGGGCGCAAGGGCATCGTCATCAACACGATCTCCGGCGTCGACCTGGCGCTGTGGGACTTGCTCGGCAAGATCCGCCAGGAGCCCGTGCACCAGTTGCTCGGCGGTGCGGTGCGCGACGAATTGCAGTTCTACGCCACCGGCGCCCGCCCGGACCTGGCGCAGAAAATGGGCTTCATCGGCGGCAAGATGCCGCTGCACCACGGCCCGGCCGAAGGCGAAGAAGGCCTGCGCAAGAACCTCGAAGAACTGGCGACCATGCGCGAGCGTGTCGGCCCGGACTTCTGGCTGATGCTCGATTGCTGGATGAGCCTGGACCTCAACTACGCCACCAGACTGGCGGTCGGCGCCCACGAACATGGCTTGAAATGGATCGAAGAGGCCCTGCCGCCGGACGATTACTGGGGCTACGCCGCCCTGCGCAACAACGTGCCCAAGGGCATGCTGGTGACCACCGGCGAACATGAAGCCACGCGCTGGGGCTTCCGCATGCTGCTGGAGATGGGCTGCTGCGACATCATCCAGCCGGATGTCGGCTGGTGCGGCGGGATCACTGAACTGGTGAAGATCTCGGCCCTGGCCGACGCCCACAACGCGCTGGTCATCCCTCACGGCTCTTCGGTGTACAGCTACCACTTCGTCGCCACCCGCCATAACAGCCCGTTCGCCGAGTTCCTGATGATGGCGCCGAAGGCTGACGAAGTGGTGCCGATGTTCCACCCGCAATTGCTCGGCGAACCGGTGCCGGTCAATGGCCGCATGCGCCTGTCCGCGCTCGACCAGCCTGGTTTCGGCGTGACCCTCAACCCGGAATGCCAACTGCATCGGCCGTATAACCGCTGAGAAAGGAGTTCGTGATGAACATGCCGCACAACGCGTTCAAGGCCGCACTGAACAACAGCGAAACCCGGTACGGCATCTGGGCCGGGTTCGCCACCGGCTACGCCGCCGAGATCGTCGCCACCACCGGTTACGACTGGATGCTGATCGATGGCGAACACGCGCCCAACACCGTGCCCGGCGTACTCGCCCAGTTGCAGGCCGTGGCGCCTTACTCGACTGCGCCAGTGGTGCGCGCGGTGAACGGCGATGCCAACCTGATCAAGCAACTGCTGGATATCGGCGCGCAGACGCTGATGATCCCGATGGTCGAAACCGCCGAACAGGCACAGGCGCTGGTGCGTGCCATGCGCTACCCGCCCCACGGCATTCGCGGGGTCGGCGGCGGCCTGACCCGGGCCACGCGCTGGGACGCTGTGCCGGATTACCTGAATACCGCCCACGAACAACTGTGCCTGATCGTCCAGGTGGAATCGCGCACCGGCGTGGAAAACGTCGCTGCGATTGCCGCCGTCGAGGGCGTGGATGCGGTGTTTATCGGGCCGGCGGATTTGTCGATCGGCCTGGGTCACGCCGGCAACCCCGGCCACCCGCAAGTCCAGGAGCGGATTCAACACGCCGTGAACGCCACATTGGCGGCCGGCAAGGTCTGCGGGATTCTCGCCCCCAACGAAGAAGACGCCCGCCGCTACCAGCGCTGGGGCTGCCAGTTCATTGCAGTGGCCATCGACATCAGCCTGCTGCGCCAAGGCGCCATGGCCACACTCGCCCGCTACCGCGAACCTGCCGCCCCTCAAGCGCCGTCACGCACTTACTGATCTGCCAAGGAGTCGCACCATGTCATCCGTGCCTGTTTACGAAAACTTCATCGATGGCCAGTTCGTGGCCAGCGCTGCCCACCTCGATGTGATCAACCCGGCCACCGGCGCCGTGCTGTCGAAAGTCCCGGCCTCGACCGCCGAGGACGTCGACCGCGCCCTCGCCGCCGCCCGTGCCGCGCAGAAAGACTGGGCGCGCAAACCGGCGAATGACCGCGCCGGCTACTTGCGCCGGATCGCCGCCAGGCTGCGGGAAAACGTCTCGCACCTGGCGCGCACCATCACCCTGGAGCAAGGCAAGATCAGCGGGCTGGCAGAAGTCGAAGTCAATTTCACCGCCGACTACCTCGACTACATGGCCGAATGGGCCCGACGTATCGAAGGCGAAATCATCACCAGCGACCGCCAGAACGAAAACATTCTCCTGCTGCGCAAACCCTTGGGCGTGGTGGCCGGGATCCTGCCATGGAATTTCCCCTTCTTCCTGATCGCCCGCAAGATGGCCCCGGCCCTGCTGACCGGCAACACCATCGTCATCAAGCCCAGCGAAGAAACCCCGAACAACTGCTTCGAGTTTGCCCGGCTGGTCGCCGAAACCGACCTGCCGCCCGGCGTGTTCAACGTGGTCTGCGGTGACGGCCGAGTCGGCGCGACACTGAGCGCGCACAAGGGCGTGGACATGATCAGCTTCACCGGCAGCGTCGACACCGGCTCACGAATCATGGCCGCCGCCGCGCCGAACATCACCAAACTCAACCTGGAACTGGGCGGTAAGGCGCCGGCCTTTGTGCTGGCCGATGCAGACCTCGACCTGGCGGTCAGGGCGATCCGCGATTCGCGGATCATCAACAGCGGCCAGGTGTGCAATTGTGCCGAGCGGGTCTATGTCGAGCGCAAGGTGGCGGATCAGTTCATCGAACGCATCGCGGCGGCCATGAGTGCGACCCGTTATGGCGACCCGATTGCCCAGCCCGACGTAGAGATGGGCCCGCTGATCAACCGCCAGGGGCTGGACAGCGTCAACCGCAAAGTCCGCACCGCGTTGAGCCAGGGCGCCAGCCTGATCAGTGGCGGGCAAGTGGCCGACCTGCCCAATGGCTTCCACTTCCAGCCCACTGTTTTAGCCGGTTGTCGCGCGGACATGGAGATCATGCGCGAAGAGATTTTCGGGCCAGTGCTGCCAATCCAGATAATCGACGACCTGGACGAAGCCATCGCCCTGGCCAACGACTGCGACTATGGCCTGACTTCGTCGATCTACACCCGTGACCTGAACAAAACCCTGCAGGCGATGCGCGAGCTGGATTTTGGCGAAACCTACGTCAATCGCGAGAACTTCGAAGCCATGCAAGGTTTCCATGCCGGTGTGCGCAAGTCCGGCATCGGCGGCGCGGATGGCAAGCACGGGCTGTACGAATACACCCATACCCACGCGGTGTATTTGCAAGGCTGAGCCAGGCACTTTCTGTGAAGGGCACGCGCCTGAGCCATCGTTCAGGCGCCTGCCCCATCACCCTGAATGCACATCTCATCGGCATTTCCCCGGACGTAGCAACGGGCAGGTTGAACAGTACTCAGCGGGTTCGGTGGCCAGGTAGTAAAAGCAACAGGTTCGGCGAAAGCGAATGCTGCGTTGCCCATCGTCCACCAGCGTCGGCGGTCGGCGGAAATGGCTCAGCGGGTTGTAATCGAGACCGAACAACGCAGGCTCGGCTTGTGTCAGCAGCCAATTGAAATCCGCTTCACAGCGCTCGCGCACTGACGGGTCTTCGATCTTAGCCATGCGTTTTTCATACAGCGAGTAAACGCGCACGGCCGTGTTTTCCCAGAGGATGCGCCGGGAGACACCGGTGACACGATTGAAGGTGTGCCACAACGGTTGCAGCAGTCCCGCGAACAGTCCCTGCATCAGGGCCTCCCGCCAGGCCTCGCGCTCATTGGCCCCATAGGTCAGCGGCAGACCGTGATGCAGCGGCATCGACGACGTCCACTGCCCCTCATCGTGGCCGTATTCAATCAGCGTGTTGTCGAGGGTCAACAACAGCCCCTTGTCATACACCGACAGCGCATACAGACAGGCGCCAGTCGCCAGAAACGACAAGCGTTTGCCCAGCAGCGAGGCGGTGATCGCCCGGGTCGGCGAGCCGATCACCGGGCCCAGGGTGTCCAGCAGTTGCTCGCACACGTCCTCCTGCAACAAGTCCCGGGCCATCAGCGAGCGCAAGGGGTCGCGCTCGTCGCCGTCCTTGAGCCGCAAGCCGCCGGACAACACCGTCCACTGCGACGCGGTGAAATGACGTGCCAGACTCATTGCGGCAATTCCCGGCCAAACGGAATGCACAACGGCGTGCCGAAGAACGGATCGGCAATGATCCGGCAATTGAGGTCGAATACGGTTTTGACCAGGGGTTCGGTCAACACCTCGTCGGGCCGCCCTTGGGCAAAGGCCGTCCGGTTGTGCACCGCGACCATGTGGTCGGCGTAACGACAGGCCAGGTTGAGGTCGTGCAGCACCATGATGATGGTCTTGTTTTCGAGCCGGTTGAGGTCGCGCAGCAGGTCCAGCACTTCGATCTGGTGCGCCAGGTCGAGAAACGTGGTGGGTTCGTCGAGCAGCACGATGCCGGTGTCCTGGGCCAGGGTCATGGCGATCCACGCGCGCTGGCGCTGCCCGCCGGACAACGCGTCCACCGGTCGGTCCGCCAGGGCCTGGAGGCTGGTTTGCGTCAGCGCGCGGTTGACCATGGCCTCATCTTCTGCCGACCACTGCTGCATCCAGCTCTGATACGGATAACGTCCCAACGCCACCAACTGCCGCACGGTGATGCCCTCCGGCGCGCTGGGGGTCTGAGGCAAAATGGCCAACTCCCTGGCCACCGCGGCCGTGGACTTTTGCTGGATATCCACGCCGTTGAGGATCACCGAGCCCTGCTGCGGTTTGAGCAGTCGGGCGAAGGATTTGAGCAAGGTACTTTTGCCGCAGCCGTTGCTGCCGATCAGTACCGAAATCTTGCCTTGGGGCAGTTGCATGTCCAGCGCGTCAATAATGACCTGGCGCTGGTAACTCAGGGTCAGGCCGCGACTTGCAATCGACGTCATGCGTTGAATTCCTTAATGACGCTGTTTAATCAACAAATAGAGAAAAAAGGGTGTGCCCAGCACGGCGACAAAAATCCCGGCCGGCAGATCCAGCGGCAAAAACAGGACACGCCCGGCGAGGTCGGCCAGCACCACGAGGTTCGCCCCGACCAACGCCGCCATCACCGCCTGGCCGCCAAAACCCGGGGCTACCAGGCGCTTGGCAATGTGCGGCGCAATCAGCCCGACAAACGCGATCGCCCCGCCCCAGGCAATCGCAGCTCCAGCCAATGCCACGCTCACCAGCAACAAACCGGCGCGCAGCCACTGCACGCGAACGCCAATGCCCTGGGCCAGAGCGTCATCCAGTTGTTGCACCCTCACCTGCCGGGCCAGCAGCACCAGCAGCGGGCAGATACCCAACAACCAGCGCCCCAGCGCCAGCGGTTCCGGCCAACTGGCGCCGTACACGCTGCCGGTCAGCCAGACATAAGCCGACAGGGTCGTGGTCAGCGGACTGAAGACCAGGATGAAGGTGGTCGCGGCGGTCAACATCGCGCTGATGCCGACCCCTATCAACACCAGGCGCAGCGGTGAGGCCCCCTGCTTCCAGGCCAGCAGATAGATCGCCAATGCCGCCAGCCCCGCACCGGACATCGCCGCCAGCGGCAGAAACTGTTGGCCCAGCGCCACGGAGAAAAACGCCAGATACAGCACGGCCGCCGCACTGGCCCCACTGGTGATACCCAGCAGGTCAGGTGAAGCCAGCGGGTTGCGGATGATGCTTTGCAGAATCAGCCCCGACACCGACAACGCCGCACCGACCAACGCCGCCAGGAGCATGCGCGGCAAGCGCAGTTGCTCGACGATGAACGTCAGGCTGGCGTCCTGGCTCGACAGCAGAATCCGCAGCACCTCCAACGGCGACAGCATGACTTTGCCCAGCGACAGTGAGCCGAGCATGATCAGCGCCGTCACCATCAACGCCGCCGCCAACCGCCACAACGTGGCGACATTGATCCGCCGGGAAAAGCCGCTACGGCGCCAGGTCAGGACCTTATCCATAACGACCTCCACGCCGGGCCAGCAGAATGAAAAACGGTGCGCCGAACAGTGCCGTCATCACGCCCACCGGGACCTCCTGCGGCAGGATCAACACCCGCGACAAGGTATCGGCCAGCAGCAGGACAATGGCGCCAAGTAGCGCACACCCCGGCAGCAACCAGCGATGATTGATGGACAGGCCCTTGCGCACCATGTGCGGCACCAGCAGGCCGATAAACCCGATGCTGCCGGCCAATGCCACGGCACTGCCCGCCAGACAGACCACCAGCACGCTCATCAGCATCCGGATCAAACCGGTGCGCTGACCCAGGCCGGTGGCGATCTCCTCGCCTGCGTCAAGCACGTTGACCTGCCCCGCCAGCAACATCGCGCCGAACAACCCGAGTACGCCACAGATCAGCAGTGGCGCGGCGACCGACAGACTGCGCTCGGTCAACGAGCCCGCCAGCCAGAACAGCACCGTGTCCAGTCCATCCTGATTGACCACCAGCAACGCCTGGCTGAACGCAGAGAACAAGGCGGCCATCGCCGCACCCGCCAGCACAATGCGCAGCGGGCTGAGACTGCCCTGCCCCATGTTGCCGATCAGCCACACCAGGCTGCCGGCTACGGCCGCGCCGATGAACGCGCTCCACAGCCAGGCATCCGGGGATGACAGGGAAAACAGCGAGGAGCACAGGATGATAAAAAACGTCGCGCCGGCGTTGATCCCGAACAACCCGGGGGACGCCAGCGGATTGCGCGTCAGCGCCTGCATCAAGGCCCCCGCCACGGCCAGGCTCGCGCCCACGGCCATCGCCATCAAGGTGCGCGACAGGCGCGTGGTGGTCACCAGCACGTGACTGACGCTCAGCGGATCGGGATGCACGAACGCGGCGGCAATGTGCGACAGCGGAATCCAGGTGGCTCCGACCGCCAGGCTCAGCACGCCGCTGAGCAGCAACACGACGGCAGCACAGCACAACTTCAAACCATTGCTCATCAGGACAGGTCCGCCGTGACCAGCCGCGCAACGTCATCGAGCATCAGGTTCGCCCCGAGCATCCCGCCCGACAGGCTCCAGGCCACTCCGTCGACCCGCCACACCTGCCCCTGTTGTGGCGCACGCATTTGCTGCCACAGCGGATGCTGCACCAGGCTTTCATAGTTTCGCTGCACTGCCGGTTTCTCCGCGCGCAAGAAGACAAAGAAAATGTCGGCATTGACCACCGCCAGACTCTCCTTGCTGGTGAGTTTGATCGATACCCCGTTCGCCGCCCGACTGGCCTCACTCCAGCCAAACCCCAGCTCGGTGATCACCGAACCCGGAAAACTGGCCGGCAGATAACTGCGGATATGGTCCTCACGAACATCCAGAATCGACACTGTCGGCGGCCAGCGCCCGGCAAACTTCTCCTGCAGTTGCTCGCGCAGTTGTGCCGTGCGCAACTGCCAGCGGGCCAACACCTCGTCGGCGCGCTGCTGGCGGTGCAAGGCCAGCCCCATCAACGCCAGGGTCTTTTTGAACTCGAACACTTCCTCGAGCATCACCACCGGGGCGATCTGCTTGAGCAACGGCGCGATGCGTTCATGGCGAAAGCGCGAGGCGATGATCACGTCCGGCTTGAGCAGCGCGATGTCCTCAAGGCTGGGCTGGGTTTCCAGCCCGACATGGGGCACCGGCTCCAGCGCCGAGCGCAGGTAGCGATAGGTGGGCTTTTCACTCCAGGAATCGACAATGCCGCAGGGTGTGATGCCCAACGCCACGGCACTGTCCGTGGCCCCCTGAAACAGGGTGATCACCCGCAGCGGCGCGGTGTGGGTCCGGGCCCACGCCGACGGGGCAAACCTGAGTGCAAACAGGCCCAGGGACAGACGCAACAGCGTGCGCCTGGAGGGCGTGTCGGGTTGTTCTTTCTTGTGCGGGTCAGTCAGGCCGGGCATGCTTTCGTCCTCTGCAATCGATTCATGACACAACTCGGTCGCGCCCTTCCCTGTGGCGCAACTCACGGTTGAATCGATTCAGAAGTCGACGGTCGCCGACAGCAGGTAGGTTCGTGGCGTCGCGAGCGTCAATCCAGGCTCGCTGTCATCCGAAGCCCCGGCCGAACTCCAGTAGCGCTTGTCGGCCACGTTCTCGATATTGGCACGCAGGGTGATGTTCTTTTCTTCAACCTTGAAGGCGTAGCGCGCGCCCACGTCGATACGCGTCCAGGCATCGATTTCCTTGTTGTTGGACTGGTCCAGATACTGTGAGCTGGAATGGATGCCGCGGCTGGTGAGGGTCAGGCCTTGAACATTCGGCACGTCCCACTCGCCCCCCAGGCTGACGTTGTATTCCGGCGTGGCGGGCGCGCGGTTGCCGTCAAAGGTGCCGTTGGTGGTGTCGGTGAGTTCGCTGTCGATGTACATGACGCCACCGACCAGGCGGAAACCT
Organism: Pseudomonas sp. QLc11A; assembly: GCF_052112305.1. Lineage (NCBI taxonomy): Bacteria > Pseudomonadati > Pseudomonadota > Gammaproteobacteria > Pseudomonadales > Pseudomonadaceae > Pseudomonas > Pseudomonas sp. QLc11A. Next base: position 45,894 of record NZ_JAVAJJ010000020.1, on the reverse strand, counting down.
TTGAGCGGCTCACCGAACACGTTGACTTCCACACCCTTGTTTTCGCGTTTGCCGTTCGGGCCGAAAACCCGCGTGGTGGCGTTGGTTTCATAGGCCGGCTGCTTGATCCGGAACACCGCAGTGGTAACGGCGAATGCACCCGCATCATATTTGGCACCGACCTCGACCTGCCGACTGATGAACGGCGGGAAGATCTCGTCCTCGTTCACCGAGGTCGACGGGGCGATCTTGCCCTGGCTCAGGCCTTCCATGTAGTTGGCATACAACGAGAGCTTGTCGGTGGCCTTGAACAGGATGCCGCCCGAGGGCGAAACCTTTTCTTCATCGTAGCCAGTATCGCCTTTGACATTATCCGCCCAGTCGTCAACCTGCACTCGCTGCCAGCGTGCACCGAGGGTCAACAGCACCTGGTCATCGAAGAAGCCCAATGTGTCGGACAACGCCACGCTGCTGGAACGGTTCTCGGTATAAACCTCCGAGTCGAGTCGCGTGGGCGTGATGGGTGTAGGTGTTTCCACCGGGTTGTAGAGGTTGCTCGGGGCGGCGGCATAACGGGCGCCACCGTTTTCGAAGTCCATGTAGAAGTAGCTGGCAGCCAGGTTGATTTCATGACTCACCGGACCGGTATGGAACCAGTTGCGTACCCCGGCGTTGGCTGTCCGGACATTTTCGTCGCGGGTGAAGTCACGTGGCTGAACGCTGAAATCGCCCGCGTTGTTGGTGACCGCTACGGCGTGCCGAAGGAAGTCGTGATTACTTTTACGCGCACCCGCCCCGGCGTACACCATGACGGAATCGCTGACATCGTACTCGCCGGTCACCGTACCGAAGGTGTCCTTGGTCCGCGCCTTGCTCCACGGCTGTGCATAGTTGTGGCGAACATCGCTGGCGTGCGGAACCTGAGCTTTGGCGCCGACCTGCACACGCTCCTGCGGGGCGTCGGTGTCACGCTCGTTATGCCCGACGTCCGTCGAGAGCCGCAGGCGCTCACCGCGAAAATCCAGGCCCAGCACTGCCATCTCGCGGTCAACACTCTGGTGATCCCATTCGGTGTCGCCGGACTGCTTCACGCCGTTGAAACGAACACCGAACATGTCCCCCTCACCAAAACGCCGACCGATATCTACCGCACCGCCGACCTGGCTGTCGGAAGCGTAGTTGCCGGTAAACGAAGTAATGGGCATGTCGGTGGCGCGCTTGGGCACCACGTTGATCCCGCCGCCCACGCTGCCTCGCGGCGAGATGCCATTGATCAGCTGACTCGGGCCTTTGAGGACGTCGACGCGATCGGCCATTTCCATGTCGATGGTGTACGTCGGCAGAATGCCGTAGAGACCGTTGTAGGAGACATCACTGTTGAACAGGCTCATTCCGCGAATGGTGAACTGCTCATACCGCCCACCCGCCGGGTTGGTGGCGCGAACCGAGGGATCGCTGGCAACCAGGTCGCCCAAGGTACGAGCCTGCAGGTTTTTCACCAACTCACTGGTGTAGGTGGTCTCGCTGAACGGCGTCTCCATGAAGTCTTTCGAGCCCAGCAAGCCTTGCGACCCACGGCGTGCGACCTGCCCGCCAGCGTACGGATCACCATGCGCCGTGTCCGCCGTCGCGTAAATAGAGGTAGCGCCCAGTTGCAGGGTGCTGCCTGTTGGCGCCGGGGCCAGCATGTACGCCTGTTCGCCCACCGGTTGCAGTTGCAGACCGGAACCCTGTAGCAGTTGGGCAAAGCCCTCCTCCACCGCGAAGTCGCCGGAAAGGCCAGGGCTGGTGCGCCCGCTCACCAGTGCCGGGTCTACGGACAGATTGACCCCGGCCAACCCGGCGAAACGGGTCAGCGCCGCGCCGAGGCTACCGGCTGGCACCTGATAGCTGCGCCGTGGCGCGTCTTCGGCCCAACCGGCAGTGATGAACAACGGACAGGCACTCAGGCTCAACAACAGACTCAAGTGCAACAACGGGCGCAACCGGGATGGGGCCAGACGCGTACTGCAAGGCATCACTACGGGCATTGAGAATCTCTCTGATTTCGTTTCACTTGCCTTGAATGACAAGCGCCGCGAAAAAAGGGGACACGCGTTAAGCATTATTTTTGCGCGGCACCAGCGTTACCCAATAACGCGTACGCGAATGCACCTCCAGCGGCAGGCTGACCGCCAGAAGCGCGAGGATGCGATCGGTGTCTTCCAGGCGAAAACTGCCGGTGATGCGCAGCGATTCCAGCGCTGGCTCCCAACGCAACACGCCAGGACGATAGGTGCTGAGTTCACGCAGGAAGTCCCCCAAAGGTTGGTTCTGCGCCATCAGCACGCCGTCACGCCAGCCAGGGGCCAGCACGTCGAATGGCTCCACAGCGCCGGCACCCGCCGCTTGAAGGCTGACTTGCTGGCCGCCGCGCAACGAAAAGACCGGCCCGTGCAGAGGCTGCAACTGAACCGTGCCTCGAAGCACTGACACCTTGCATCCCGTCTGCCCCTGCCGCACACACACTTCACTCTGACTGACGGTCACTTGCCCGAAGCGCGTGAGGATCGTCAGCGGCGAAGTCCCGGGCACGTTCAGTGCCATTTCGCCGTCCACCAGTGTCAGGCGCCGGCTCTTCAGATCGATATCGACGGCACTGGCCGTGTTCAGTTGCACAGCACTGCCATCGGCCAACCGGACTTTTTTGCTTTCCCCGGTGGCGGTGCGCAGGTCGGCACCCCAGGCATCCAGAGGCAACTGCCGACTGATCAACCAGGCGGTCGGCAGCAACGCCACTGCACCGACGGCGCGCTTGAGCACCGTGCGTCGACTGGTTTGCGGCCGGTCCAGACTGGCCATGGCCAGGCCCGATGGCAGGTCGGCAAAACGTTGACGCAAGCACTGCGCTTTCTGCCAGGCCTGCTCATGGCTGGAATGGCTGTCGCGCCAGCTCTGCAGCTGCTCCCGGTCCCGCTCATTGGCACAGCCGGATTCCATGAGGGCCAGCCACTGCGCGGCGGCCCGCACGACTTGTCGGGCCTGGGCCGAAGGTGCCGAACCGTTCACATGTCCACCAGCAGGCAATGTTCGTAGGCTTGAGCCATGTAGCGCTTGATCGTGCGTTCCGAGACTTGCAGGCGCTCGGCAATCTCCTGGTAGCCCAGGCCTTCGAGCTGACTCAAGAGAAACGCGCGGCGTACCGGCCCGGGCAATCCATCGAGCAATTCGTCCAGGGCCTGCAGGGTTTCCAGCAGGATCCAGCGTTGCTCCGGGGACGGCACACAGTCCTCGGGCAGCAGCGCCAATGCATCGAGATAGGCTTGCTCCAGGCTGCGGCGCTTGTAGAAGTTGCTCAGTAGTCGTTTGCCGACGGTCGCCAGGTAGGCACGTGGCTCTTGCAAGTCGGCGATGCGCTGAGAGCTGGCAAGGACACGAACGAAGGTATCCTGGCTCAGGTCCGCCGCATCGCTGCCATTGCTCATGCGTCGTCTCAACCAGCCTTCGAGCCAGCCCCGATGGTCGCGGTACAGGTCGTGGAAGGCTTGCTCCGGCGGCATCGCGGCATCACTCATCTGAAGGAACCCTGGGTGAAGAAATATTTTAAATGCGACTCATTCTAATTAGTGTTGTGCGGGCAAACCAAGCCCTTTGTGCGAATTGCACCCGGTAAATGCTTGAATTATTTAATGACAGGCAGGCATTTCGGCCACGCAGGCGCCGGTTTAACAGGGCTGCGGGTTATTAAGGGAGATTTTCGAGAGTCATCGGGCATCTGCGCCAGGCTGGCAGATGCGAACCCTGAGGGGCGCGAGGCAGGAGAAAAAGCCAAATCGCAGACACAAAAAACCCCGGTCTTTCGACCAGGGTCTTTGCTATCGACTCGAAGTAACCAGTGGTTTCTTCGTAGCTCCAAGGCGTTCAGTTGGCCTTGAGGCAGATATGGCGCAGCGGACGGGACTCGAACCCGCGACCCCCGGCGTGACAGGCCGGTATTCTAACCGACTGAACTACCGCTGCGTATCGCTTTGAGCAGATGCTCAAGTAACTCGTCTGATTGAAAACTCAGTAGCTTTTCAATCTCGAACCAGATGAATCTGACTCGGAAAATATGGCGCAGCGGACGGGACTCGAACCCGCGACCCCCGGCGTGACAGGCCGGTATTCTAACCGACTGAACTACCGCTGCGCGTCGGTGGAGGCATTTCAGCCTACCTCTTGCTTTCGCAAGTATCTCGGGAGTGGTGGGTGATGACGGGATCGAACCGCCGACATTCTGCTTGTAAGGCAGACGCTCTCCCAGCTGAGCTAATCACCCGTTTGCATCTCCGAGGCCGCGAAATTTACGCAGGTAGCGAACCTAAGTCAATAGCAGGATTGAAGTTTTTCTGAAAAAGACAAAATCATTTCATTCCGGCCAATGTCGGCAACCATCAGTCCGCCATCGCGAGCAGGCTCGCTCCCACAATGGACCGCACTTCTTCAGAAGACATGCTTTCAAATGTGGGAGCGAGCCTGCTCGCGATGAGGGCGATACATTCAACGCCAATATCACTCGCTGTAAATCATCTTCTTGGTCATGCCGCCATCGACCACGAATTCCTGGCCGGTGACAAAACCGGCATTCCTCGACAGCAGCCAGGCCACCATCGCCGCCACATCCTCGACCGTCCCCACCCTGCCCGCCGGATGCTGGGCATGATCGGCCTCGGTCAAGGGTTCGGCACGCCGCACCGAGGGGTCGCGCGCATCGATCCAGCCTGGGCTGACGGCATTGACCCGTATCTCCGGGCCAAGGCTGATGGCCAACGCATGAGTCAGGGCCAACAAGCCGCCCTTGCTCGCCGCATAGGCCTCGGTGTCGGGTTCCGACTGCGCGGCGCGGGTCGAGGCCAGATTGACGATGGCGCCGCTGTGAGCGCGCAGGTACGGCGCACAGTGCTTGGCCAGCAGCATCGGCCCGCCGAGGTTCACCGCCAACACCCGATTCCAGTGGGCCAGATCGAGGCTTTCGAGGGTGATGTTGTGCGGATCGGCAACCGCCGCATTGCAGACCAGCGCATCCAGGCGCCCGAACTGGCCGAGCACCTCGGCCACACCCAGCGCGACCTGCCCCTCGTTGGCGACATCCATGGCGATGAACCAGGCGTTGTCGCCCAGCACTTTCGCCACTTTCGAACCGCGCTCCCGGTCCAGATCCGTCAGCACGACTTGCCAGCCTTCGCTGATCAGCCAGGCCGAAATCCCCAGGCCTATGCCCCGCGCAGCACCGGTCACCAGCGCTACGCGGCCATTGGAGCCGGTGGTCGGCGTAGACAACTCGATCACAACGCAGCCAGGCCGCGCGCCAGATCGGCTTGCAGGTCCGCCACGTCTTCCAGGCCGACCGCAACACGGATCAGGCTGTCACGAATGCCCGCCGCTTCACGCTCCTGCGGCGCCAAGCGACCATGGGACGTGGTGCTCGGATGGGTGATGGTGGTTTTGCTGTCGCCCAGGTTGGCGGTGATCGAAATCAGCCGCGTGGCGTCGATAAAGCGCCAGGCGCCCTCCTTGCCACCCTTCACCTCAAAACTGACGACCGCACCGAAACCCTTCTGCTGGCGCAGCGCCAGCTCGTGCTGCGGATGGCTCTTGAGGCCGGCGTAATGGACTTTCTCGATGCCTGCCTGCTGCTCCAGCCATTCGGCCAGTTGCTGGGCGTTGGCGCAATGGGCCTTCATCCGCAGGTTCAGGGTTTCCAGGCCCTTGAGGAAGATCCAGGCGTTGAACGGGCTCAGGGTCGGCCCGGCGGTACGCAGGAAGCCAACCACTTCTTTCATCTGCTCGCTGCGACCGGCGACCACGCCACCCATGCAACGGCCCTGGCCATCGATGAATTTGGTGGCCGAGTGCACGACGATGTCCGCGCCCATTTTCAGCGGTTGCTGCAAGGCCGGGGTGCAGAAGCAGTTGTCGACCACCAGCATCGCGCCTTTGGCGTGGGCGATTTTCGCCAGTTCGGCAATGTCGACCAACTCGGCCAGCGGGTTGGACGGCGACTCGACGAACAGCAGCCTGGTGTTGGGCTTGATCGCCGCATCCCAGCCGGACAGATCCGCCAGCGCCACGTAATCGACTTCGATGCCGAAACGCTTGAAGTACTTCTCGAACAGGCTGATGGTCGAGCCGAACACGCTGCGCGACACCAATACGTGATCGCCGGCGCTGCACAGGCTCATCACCACGGCCATGATCGCAGCCATGCCGGTGGCGGTGGCCACGGCTTGCTCGGCGCTTTCCAGAGCGGCGATGCGCTCTTCGAAGGCGCGTACGGTCGGGTTGGTGTAGCGCGAGTAAACGTTGCCCGGTACTTCCCCGGCAAAACGCGCGGCTGCGTCGGCAGCGGTGCGGAATACATAGCTGGAAGTGAAGAACATCGGATCACCGTGTTCGCCTTCCGGCGTACGGTGCTGACCGGCACGTACAGCCAGGGTATCGAACGCTACGCCTTCGAGGTCGCTGTCCAGCCGACCGGCATCCCAATCCTGACTCATGCTGTCACTCCTTTCCCTATTCTCGTAATTTAAAAGCCGGATACAAAACCGGCCCCTCAGGGCCGGTAGAAACTCAGTTGTTGTACAGATCGATGATCGCGCTGACTGCCTGCGTCTTGACCTTGGAGGCATCGTTGCGTGCCTGCTCAATCTTGTTCAGGTAAGCCTCGTCGACGTCGCCAGTGACGTACTGGCCATCGAACACCGCGCAATCGAACTTGTCGATCTTGATCTTGCCGCCACCGACCGCTTCGATCAAGTCAGGCAGATCCTGATAGATCAGCCAGTCGGCGCCGATCAGGTCAGCCACGTCCTGGGTCGAACGGTTGTGCGCGATCAGCTCGTGAGCGCTCGGCATGTCGATGCCGTAGACGTTCGGGTAGCGAACCGCTGGCGCCGCGGAGCAGAAGTAGACGTTCTTGGCGCCGGCTTCGCGGGCCATCTGGATGATCTGCTTGCACGTGGTGCCGCGCACGATGGAGTCATCCACCAGCATCACGTTCTTGCCGCGGAATTCCAGTTCGATGGCATTGAGCTTCTGGCGTACGGATTTTTTCCGCGCGGCTTGGCCCGGCATGATGAAGGTCCGGCCGATGTAGCGGTTCTTCACGAAGCCTTCGCGGAACTTCACGCCCAGGTGGTTCGCCAGCTCCAGCGCGGCGGTGCGGCTGGTGTCCGGAATCGGGATGACCACGTCGATGTCGTGATCCGGACGCTCGCGCAGGATCTTCTCGGCCAGTTTCTCACCCATGCGCAGACGGGCCTTGTAGACCGACACACCGTCGATGATCGAGTCCGGACGCGCCAGGTAGACGTGTTCGAAGATGCACGGGGTCAGGGACGGGTTGGTCGCGCACTGACGGGTGTACAGCTTGCCCTCTTCAGTGATGTAGACCGCTTCGCCTGGCGCCAGGTCGCGAATCAGGGTGAAGCCCAGCACGTCCAGGGAAACGCTTTCCGAGGCGATCATGTACTCGACGCCTTCGTCGGTGTGACGCTGGCCGAAAACGATCGGGCGGATGCCGTGCGGGTCGCGGAAACCGACGATGCCGTAGCCGGTGATCATGGCTACGACGGCATAACCACCGACGCAACGGTTGTGCACGTCGGTGACGGCGGCAAACACGTCTTCTTCGGTCGGCTGCAACTTGCCGCGCTGGGCCAGTTCGTGCGCGAACACGTTGAGCAGCACTTCCGAATCGGAGCTGGTGTTGACGTGGCGCAGGTCAGATTCGTAAATCTCCTTGGCCAGTTGTTCAACGTTGGTCAGGTTACCGTTATGCGCCAGGGTGATGCCGTAAGGCGAGTTGACGTAAAACGGTTGAGCTTCAGCCGAGGTCGAGCTGCCCGCGGTCGGATAACGCACATGGCCAATGCCCATGTGACCGACCAGGCGCTGCATGTGACGCTGCTGGAACACGTCACGCACCAGGCCGTTATCCTTGCGCAGGAACAACCGGCCATCATGGCTGGTCACGATACCGGCAGCGTCCTGGCCGCGGTGCTGGAGGACGGTTAGCGCGTCATACAGCGCCTGATTGACGTTCGACTTACCGACGATACCGACGATGCCACACATGCGACGCAACCCCTACTTAATGGATCTGAACTGAACAACACTTACTGAGGCGTTTTGGCCATCGGCAAGAGTTGCTCCTTGAACGGAATATCAGCGGGTACGCTGATTCCGCTGGCAAGCCACTGACTGCTCCACCCGAGGATCAGGTTTTTGGACCAGTCGGCGACCAATAGAAATTTTGGCACGAGCTGTGACTCTTTCCACCACCCGTCCTGCTGTACCGGCCCCAGGCTCAACAGCCCGACGGCGATGACCACCAGCAACCCGCCACGCGCGGCGCCGAAGGCCATGCCGAGGAATCGGTCGGTCCCGGAGAGCCCGGTGACGCGAACCAGTTCGCCGATAAGATAATTGATCATTGCGCCTACGATTAAAGTGGCGACAAACATGATGGCACAGCCCGTGATTATACGGGCCGATGGCGTTTGAATGTACCCGCCGAGGTACTCGGACAGTGAGCCACCGAACATCCAGGCAACGACTCCTGCGATGATCCAGGTCAGCAGCGACAGTGCTTCTTTGACGAAGCCGCGGCTCAGACTGATCAATGCGGAGATGGCGACGATTGCTACGATCGCCCAGTCAACCCAGGTAAATGGCACAGTGCAGCCTACAGACGGATAAGGCGGCGCATTTTAGCAGAGCCCATGCTTATCGGTAAGCTGCGATTGTCAGTGCATTTCATATCGGGGCGATAGTTTTAACCACGTTCAGGCTGAAAGCGCACGACAAACCCCTTCAGGTTCTGCTGGCGGTTCAGCAAATCCCGCAGCCGGTCGGCTTCTGCGCGCTCGATCAGCGGCCCGACAAACACCCGGTTTTTGCCGTCGGCGGTCCGGATGTAGGCATTGTAACCCTGGCTGCGCAGGGTTTTCTGAAGCTTTTCCGCGCTTTCGCGGTTCGCCAGGCTCGCCAGTTGCACCGACCAGCTGACCGACAAACCATTGGCATCGACACGGCTTTGCGTGGTGTCCGGCTTGCCGGGTGCTGCCGTGATGGGTTGGGCAGGCGCGGTCGCAGGTTTGGCGGCCAGCGCCGGGACTGGCGCTGGCGCAGGCGCAGGCGGCGGCGTAACCGGTTTGGCAGCAGGTACCGGAGCCACCGGCACAGCGGGCACAACCGATTCCTGCTGGGCGATTTCGTCATCGCTCGGCACGGGTTCCTGGGGCAAGGCTTGCGGCTCAGGCACCACCACGGGTTCGACCTGCACCTGGGGCAATGCAGGCGCCTGCGGAGCCGCCGGCGCTTCGACCGTCACCTGGCGCTGTTCGTCCTGGCGGGAAAACAGCATCGGCAGAAAAATAACCGCCAGCGCGACCAACACCAGGGCGCCAACCATGCGCTGTTTGTATGCCTTATCCAGCAATGCCATTTGCCGCTTCCTCCGTGGACCGCCGGGCCAGCCATTCAAGGGCCTCGGCGACACAATAAAATGATCCGAACAACAGGATTTCGTCGTCGCTCGTGGCCTGCGCGCACTGCCCTTCCAGGGCGGCCGCTACACTGTCGTACGACGTGACCGAGGCACCAAGACCTTGCAATGCATCGTGCAGATCCGCAACCGGACGCGCCCGAGGCGAATCCAGCGGTGCGACAGCCCAGTGCTGGACACTAGCATTCAATTCGCCGACAACACCACCCAGATCCTTGTCCGCCAGCAGCCCGAACACCGCCAGACGCTTGCCGACCGGTGGACGGCTGGCCAGACGACCGGCCAGATACTCCGCCGCATGCGGGTTATGCCCCACATCCAGCAATAAATTCAAACGCTTGCCCTGCCACTCGAACGCGCGGCGATCCAGACGACCGACCACCTTCGTAGCCCGCAGCGCGTCGATAATCTGCGCATCCACCCAAGGCAAGCCAAGCAGCAGGTAAGCCTGCAACGCCAGCGCGGCGTTTTCCATCGGCAGATCGAGCAACGGCAGGTCGCGCAGCTCAACCGCACGCCCTTGCGCATCGACACCGCGCCATTGCCAGTTGTGATCGGTCATGCCCAGATCAAAATCGCGCCCACGCAGGAAAAACGGGCAATTGAGCTCGCGCGCCTTGTCCAGCAAGGGTTGTGGAGGATTCAGATCGCCGCAGAGCGCAGGCGCGCCCTGGCGGAATATCCCGGCCTTCTCGAAGGCCACGGACTCTCGGGTATCACCCAGGTAATCGGCATGATCGACGCCAATACTGGTGACCAGTGCCATGTCGGCATCCACCACGTTGACCGTGTCCAGACGACCGCCCAGACCGACTTCCAGCACCACCGCATCAAGCCCGGAATGCTGGAACAGCCAGAACGCCGCCAGGGTGCCCATTTCGAAGTAGGTCAGCGAAGTGTCGCCACGCCCGGTCTCTACCGCAGCAAAGGCCTCGCACAGCTCGGCGTCAGTGGCTTCGACGCCGTTGACCGTTACCCGCTCGTTGTAGCGCAGCAGGTGCGGGGAGTTGTAAACCCCCACTTTCAAGCCCTGGGCCCGCAGCAAGGAAGCCACGAACGCGCAGGTGGAACCCTTGCCGTTGGTCCCGGTGACCGTAATCACCCGTGGCGCCGGCTTGCCCAGTCCCATGCGGGACGCTACCTGCTGCGATCGCTCCAGCCCCATGTCGATGGCCGAAGGGTGCAACTGTTCGAGGTAGGCGAGCCATTCGCCAAGGGTACGTTGGGTCATAGGCTGGCAGGTACCGGTGGAACCACGATTGGAACGATGGGTGCAGCCACGAACTTCGGCGTCGGCAGGCCCATCATTTGCGCCAGCAGGTTACCCAGGCGCGGACGCAGCTCCTGACGATCGATGATCATGTCGATGGCACCGTGCTCCAGCAGGAACTCGCTGCGCTGGAAGCCTTCCGGCAGTTTTTCACGCACGGTCTGCTCGATCACACGCGGACCGGCAAAACCGATCAGCGCCTTCGGCTCGCCGACAATCACGTCGCCCAGCATCGCCAGGCTGGCGGAAACGCCGCCGTAGACCGGATCGGTCAGCACGGAGATGAACGGGATGCCTTCTTCACGCAGACGCGCCAGCACCGCAGAGGTCTTGGCCATCTGCATCAGGGAAATCAGCGCTTCCTGCATCCGCGCACCGCCGGAAGCCGAGAAACAGACCATCGGGCAACGTTTTTCCAGGGCGTAGTTGGCGGCGCGAACAAAACGCTCACCGACGATGGCGCCCATCGAACCACCCATGAAGGAAAACTCGAACGCCGAAACCACGATCGGCATGCCCAGCAACGTGCCGCTCATCGAAACCAGCGCATCTTTTTCGCCGGTCTGCTTTTGTGCAGCGGTCAGGCGGTCCTTGTACTTCTTGCCGTCGCGGAACTTCAGACGGTCAACCGGCTCCAGGTCTGCACCCAGTTCGGTACGGCCTTCAACGTCGAGGAAGATGTCGATACGGGCGCGGGCGCCGATACGCATGTGATGGTTGCACTTGGGGCAAACGTCCAGGGTCTTTTCCAACTCCGGACGATACAGCACAGCCTCGCAAGACGGGCATTTGTGCCAAAGACCTTCAGGCACCGAGCTCTTCTTGACCTCGGAACGCATGATCGAAGGGATCAGTTTGTCTACTAACCAGTTGCTCATGCTTTCTTTCTCCAGTACCGGCGGCCCGAACGCTCTGGTTCGCAGCCCCGTGTATGCCCTAGCGCTAAATTCATGTGTGCGGCGATGATCAGTGAATGGCCGGATCAGCGAAACGTGACCTGCGTACCACCCCATGACCCTCAGCCGTTTTGTACAGTGCAGTGGACGGCGGCAGTCTGCCAGCCGTCACATCAACAGGTGCTACCGCGTACCGCCTTGATAAATGCCTGAACCTTTGCGTGATCCTTGATGCCCTTGCTCGCCTCTACCCCGCCACTGACATCCACGGCATAAGGCCGGACGCGGGCAATGGCTTCGGCGACGTTATCCGGCGTCAGGCCGCCGGCCAGAATGATCGGTTTGCTCAAGCCTTGCGGTATCAGTGACCAGTCAAACGCCTCACCGGTTCCTCCGGGAACGCCTTCGACATAGGTATCGAGCAGGATACCGCTGGCACTGGCATACGCATCACAGGCCGCGGCGATGTCATCACCGGCCTTGACCCGCAGCGCCTTGATGTACGGACGGTGCCAGCCTTCGCAATCCGCCGCGCTTTCATCGCCGTGAAATTGCAGCAGGTCCAGGGGCACTGCGTCGAGGAGTTCACCCAACTCACAACGGCTCGCATTGACGAACAAGCCCACGGTGGTCACGAACGGCGGCAGCGCCTGGATGATCGAGCGCGCCTGCTGGAACGTCACCGCACGGGGGCTTTTGGCATAGAACACGAAGCCGATGGCATCCGCCCCGGCCTCGACGGCTGCCAACGCATCCTCTATGCGGGTAATCCCACAGATCTTGCTGCGAACGGCTGACATGTCGACACAACTCCAAGACAAATCCGGGAAAGTCCCGGATGGTAGCAAAAGCATTCGAGGGCGTCAGCCGCCAAGTTCGGAGAAGCCGGTCAGGAAGTGTGGACCGATGTAACGTTCTGGCAATTGGAACTCGTCACGGTACTCGACCTGCACCAGGTACAAGCCGAATGGATGCGCCGTCACGCCCCCGGACCGCCGAATCCGGCTCTCCAGGACCTCTTTCATCCACTCCACCGGACGCTCACCGGCGCCAATGGTCATCAGCACGCCGGCGATGTTGCGCACCATGTGGTGCAGAAAGGCGCTGGCGCGAATGTCCAGCACGATCATCTTGCCGTGACGGGTGACGCGCAGGTGATGCAGCTCCTTGATCGGCGACTTGGCCTGGCACTGGCCGGCACGGAAAGCGCTGAAATCATGGGTGCCGAGCAGGTATTGAGCCGCCTCGGCCATGCGCTCGACGTCCAGCGGCCGGTGGTTCCAGGTCACCTCTTCGTTCAGGTGCGCGGGGCGGATCTGATCGTTGTAGATCACGTAGCGATAACGCCGGGCAATGGCCTTGAACCGCGCATGGAAATGCGCCGGCATGACCTTGGCCCAACTGACACTGACGTCGTGGGGCAAGTTGATGTTGGCGCCCATGGTCCAGGCCTTCATCGAACGCTCGACCTGGGTGTCGAAATGCACCACCTGTCCGCAGGCATGCACCCCGGCGTCGGTACGCCCGGCGCACATCAGCGAAACGGGCGAGTCGGCGACTTTGGACAAGGCGTTTTCGAGGGTTTCCTGCACAGTGAGCACCCCGGACGCCTGGCGCTGCCAGCCACGGTAGCGCGAGCCTTTGTATTCGACGCCCAGCGCGATCCGGAAAAAGCCGTCGGCTGCCATTTCGGCGGCCGGGTTATCTATATTTGCCAAGGAGGGACAGCCTGATGATGTACCAAAGGCGGGCATTATAAGGCCGCCGGGCGGGGATACCAGAGAGATCTCCTTTGACTGTTCCGGCCTCTTCGCGGGCAAGCCCGCTCCCACAAGTATTGTGAACGCCACAGAACCTTGTGGGAGCGGGCTTGCCCGCGAAGAGGCCACAGCAGACGACATCAATTCATCGCCCAAACAAAAACGGCAGCCTCACCGGGCTGCCGCTTTGTTTACAACGTACCGATCACTCAAGCCAGACGCGAAAGCATCTCCCTGGCTTCGCTCTTCTGCTCGTCACTGCCTTCGCTCACGACCTCTTTGAGGATGTCGCGGGCACCGTCGCTGTCGCCCATGTCGATATAGGCCTGCGCCAGATCGAGCTTGGTAGCGGCTTCATCGGTACCCGAGAGGAAGTCGAACTCGTCATCGCCATCCAGTGCGGCATCGGCTTCGGTAAAGGTCGGCTCACCGATGCTGTTGGACAAACTTTCCAGCTCGGCATTGACATCATCCAGCTCGGCAGCGAACGCATCCGGCGTGCTCATTTCGTCGGCCAGCGACAGGTCGAAGTCGGCAGGCAAATCCAGATCATCCAGCGCAACGCCAGGAACAGCCGGAGTTTCGGCGACGGGAAAATCCTTCACGCCCTCATCCAGATCCAGCAGGAAATCATCTTCAGCCAGCATCGCCGGCGAGGGTTGCGCACCGAGATCCAGGTCAAGGTCGAAGTCCGACAGATCGTCGAGGTTTTCCTTGATTTCAGTCTGTTGCTGCAACACCGACTCAAAACTCAGATCGTCATCCAGCGGGAATTCGTCCAGATCCGCCAAAGCCGCCACTTCAGGCTCCGGTACAGGTGCCGGTGCAGGCGCCACTGGCTGGATCGTGTCCAGATCATCCAGGCTCAGGTCGAAGGCGCTGTCGAGGTCATCCTCGAACGGCGTCGGTTCCGGCGCGGGTGCTTGCGGCTCATCGAGCAACAGGTCCTTGACGTACTGCGCGTCCAGTTCGGCCGCAACGGCGGCTGCGGCGATGCCACCGGCAGCCACCAGCGCCATGGCCGGGAAGCGGCTTTTGAGCTTTTCCACCTGGGCGAAGTTGTCGCCATTGGCCACCAGCTTGCGCTCCTGGCTGACGAACGCATCGCGGTCGCCTTGCTGGCCATAGACTTCCATCAGCTTCAAGCGCAAATCGCTGCGCTGAGGCTCTCGCTTGACGCCGTCCTCCAGCAACGCGGCAGCCTGGTTCAGGCGACCGGCACTGATGTGCGACTGAGCCTGGCCCAGTACATCGTCGGAACGCTCGGCAGCCGGCGACACCAATGGCGCGGCGATCGGCGTGGTCATCACGACCGGGGCAATGACCGGCGCAGGCGCGGGAGCTGGCGTCGGTGCAGTCGCCAGCTTCACGCTTGGCGACGGAACTTCCAGGCCTTCGAAGCTGCTTTCCGGCAGATCGAGATCGGCCGAGAACGGCTGTTCTTCGGCCAGGGCACGCGCCATGCGCTGATGCTTTTCGGCTGCTTGCTGGGCTTTGCGACGGCGCGCCAGCAACAGCAGCAAGAGCAGCAGAACGACAGCACCGCCACCCACCAGGCCCAGCAGCACCGGATTGCTCAGCAACTCATTGAATTTCTGATCGTCGGATGCGGCCGGCGTCGGAGCTGCCTCGGGTGCCGTGGCCACTGGCGCAGGTGCAACCGGCGCAGTGTCTGCCGGAGCAGGTGCAGCCGGATTGGGCGCCAGCTCGGCCGACATTGCCGGAGCCGTTGCGGTGCCTGGTGCGCCAGTCGCGCCCTCGGCCTGCAACTTGGCCAGTTGATTGTTCTTCAGCTCGATCAGGCGCTGCAGCTTGTCCACCTGGCTTTGCAGGTCGGCCATGCGGCTTTTCAGTTCGGCGTTATCACGACGACTGCTGTCGAGGCTCTCCTGAGTCACCGCCAACTTGTTGCTAAGGGCCGCAGCATCGCCGGCAGGTCCTTTGCCACGATTCTTGCCGGACTCGGCAGACACCAGGCTCAGTTTGTCGCCGGCCGCTTGAGTCGGAGCAACATCGGTGCGACCGCGATTGGTGGCGTCCAGTTGCTGCTGCCCTGCCCCGGGCTTGGCGACATAACGGCGCCCCTGACGCCAGGCCTTGTTCTGCGCGGCCACTTCGGCGATGGCCTTGGGTTGCGGCAGGTTCGTGCTCTGCGCCTGATCCGGCATACGCAGCACCTGGCCGGTTTTCAGGCGGTTGATGTTGCCGTCAATGAAGGCGTCCGGGTTCAGCGCCTGAATGGCCAGCATGGTTTGCTGGATCGAACCGCCATTACGCGCCTTCGCGGCGATTTCCCACAGGGTATCGCGCGGCGTGGTGGTGTATTGCGACGGTTTGGTCGCACCGGTGACCGGCGCAGCGACGGTTGAAGTCGGTGCGGGCTGCGCAGCCGCATCAGCGGCTTGCGGCGAGAATTTCGATGGATCGAGCAGCACACTGTAGTCGCGCAGCAAACGGCCATTCGGCCACATCACCTGAACCAGGAACTTCACCATCGGCTCGGAGAGAGGCTTGCTGGAGGTCACGCGCAGGATGCTTTTGCCGCTGGCGTTAAGCACCGGGGTGAAGGTCAAGTCATTCAGAAACGCCTGGCGGTCGACACCGGCCTTGGCGAAATCTTCCGGCGAAGCCAGGCTCGGCACCAATTCGGCAGCGGTGAGGTCCTTGACATCGAGCAGCTCGATTTCCGCCACCAGCGGCTGGTTGAGCGTCGATTTCAGGGTCAGTTCCCCGAGCCCGAGGGCATGCGCCATACCGGAGGACAGCGCCGAGGCGGCCGCTATTGCTAACACCAGTTTGCGAACTTGAACCATTAGCTCATCCTTAGTTTGAACATTCCTCGGCCAGCGAGAAGATATTGATAGCCGCAGCCGCAAGGCATTGCGTGCAACGACGAAGGTCGTCGCGCGCGATCATTTGATTGATGCCCCGCAAAGCCCCGCAGAGTGGCTCGCCTTCAGCACTCCGGCAAGCATAGGCTCGTGCGGAATCAATCGACAAATTGTTGCAAAGTATCTTTTACAGCAGGTCTTTAATCAACAACTCAGCCAGCTGCACAGCGTTGAGCGCGGCGCCTTTGCGTACGTTATCTGACGTCAGCCACAAATTAAGTTCCGACAGGTCGTCGATACCCTGGCGAACCCGCCCCACGTAGACCACATCCTGGCCTACCGCATCACCTACCGGCGTCGGGTAATCGCCTGCCTCGACCAGCTCGATACCGGGCGCGTCTTCCAACGCAGCATTGACTTTGGCCAAATCAATGTCGTTTGCGCACTGCAGGGTCACGCTATAGCTATCGCCAAAAAACACCGGGGCTTGAATGCAAGTGACGGAAATCTTCAATGAAGGCAACGCCATGACCTGACGCAGCTCACGCACCAGGCGTTTTTCCAGCAGCGTATGACCTTGTTCATCCGGCTTGCCGACCTGAGCCAACAGGTTGAAGGCCATTTGCCGGTCAAAGAATTTCGGCTCGAGCGGCCGCACATTCAGCAGTTCGGCGGTTTGCCGGGCAAGCTCACTCACGGCTTCACGGCCCTGGGCCGATACCGCCAGGCTGGCGGTCAGGCTGACGCGCTGCAAATCGAGCACATCCATCAGCGGCGCGAGCACCACCGCCAGCGTGGTAGCCGAAGGACTTGGACTGCTGACCAGAAACGGCTTTTTCAAGCCCGCCAGCACCTGAGCGTTGGCCTCAGGCACGACCTGCGGCGCCTTATCCGCCGACAAGGCACCGGACAGATCGATCACCGAGCAACCGGCATCGTTCGCACGGGAAGCAAAACTCAAGGAAACCGCCGGGCCGGCGGCAAAAAATGCCAACTGCACCTTGCTGAAGTCGAACTCATCGACTTCCCGCACCCGCACGTTCTTGCCGCGAAAGGGTACGGAACTGCCGGCCGACTCGCTACTGGCCAACAGGTGCAGGGTGCCGATCGGGAAATCGCGCTCTTCGAGAATCTGCACGAGTGTTTCGCCGACAGTACCGGTGGCGCCGATCACGGCAATATCAATGGTCTGGCTCATGGTTTTACCTCTGGCGAAACGGGGGGAGCGGCACTTTACCGGGTGGTGGGGATGCAGGCAATTCTGCCGGGCCTTGTGGTGCCTGTGATGGCCCCTTCGCGAGCAAGCTCGCTCCCACAGTTGACCGCATTCCCCTGTGGGAGCGAGCCTGCTCGCGAAGGCGTCGGACCTGAAAACATTTCGCCCATAAAAAAACCCGCGCCTCGTTCAAGGCGCGGGTTCTTTCATTGCATCAGTCGATCAACGCTCGAGCAGGATCCGCAGCATGCGACGCAGCGGTTCGGCCGCGCCCCACAGCAACTGGTCGCCGACGGTGAACGCGCCGACGAACTGCGAGCCCATGTTCAGCTTGCGCAGACGGCCAACCGGGATGTTCAGGGTGCCGGTGACCTTGTTCGGGCTCAGCTCCTGAATGCTGGTCTCGCGACTGTTCGGCACCAGCTTGACCCAAGGGTTGTGCTGGCTGATCAACCCTTCGATATCGGCGATAGGCACGTCTTTGTTCAGCTTGATGGTCAGCGCCTGGCTATGGCAGCGCATGGCACCGATGCGCACGCAGATGCCATCGACCGGGATCGGGCTCTTGAAGCGACCGAGGATCTTGTTGGTCTCGGCCTGGGCCTTCCACTCTTCGCGGCTCTGGCCGTTCGGCAGTTCCTTGTCGATCCACGGGATCAGGCTGCCGGCCAGCGGTACGCCGAAGTTTTCGGTCGGGTACGCGTCGCTGCGCATGGCTTCGGCCACGCGACGGTCGATGTCGAGGATCGCGCTGGCCGGATCGGCCAGTTGATCGGCGACAGCGGCGTGGGTCGCGCCCATCTGCTTGATCAGTTCACGCATGTTCTGCGCGCCGGCACCGGAGGCCGCCTGATAGGTCATGGCGCTCATCCACTCGACCAAACCGGCTTCGAACAGGCCACCGAGGCCCATCAGCATCAGGCTGACGGTGCAGTTGCCGCCGATGTAGTTCTTGGTGCCAGCATCGAGCTGCTGGTCGATGACCTTGCGGTTCACCGGGTCCAGCACGATCACCGCGTCATCCTGCATGCGCAGGCTGGAGGCGGCGTCGATCCAGTAACCCTGCCAGCCGGCTTCGCGCAGCTTGGGGAAGACTTCGCTGGTGTAGTCGCCACCCTGGCAGGTCAGAATCACGTCGAGGGTTTTCAGCTCTTCAATGCTGTAAGCGTCCTTGAGCGGAGCAATGTCCTTGCCCACGGACGGGCCTTGGCCACCGACATTGGAAGTGGTGAAAAACACCGGCTCGATAAGATCGAAATCCTGCTCTTCCAGCATCCGCTGCATGAGCACGGAACCGACCATACCGCGCCAACCGATCAGACCTACACGTTTCATCGCAACTACACCTTCTTGAAATGTGGGCCGCTGCCTTGTCTTGAATTTGGCAGCGGGCCCGAGAGATTACAGATTCCGCAGCGCGGCGACTACTGCGTCACCCATTTCCTGCGTACCGACTTTAGTGCAACCGGCCGACCAGATGTCACCCGTGCGCAAGCCCTGATCGAGCACCAGGCTCACGGCTTTCTCGATGGCGTCGGCGGCAGCCTGCTGATTGAAGCTGTAACGCAGCATCATCGACACCGACAGAATGGTCGCCAGCGGGTTGGCAATGCCCTTGCCCGCGATGTCCGGCGCCGAACCGTGGCACGGCTCGTACATGCCCTTGTTGTTGGTGTCCAGGGACGCCGACGGCAGCATGCCGATGGAACCGGTGAGCATCGAGGCCTGGTCGGACAGGATGTCGCCGAACATGTTGTCGGTAACGATCACATCGAACTGCTTCGGTGCACGCACCAGTTGCATGGCGGCGTTGTCGACGTACATGTGGCTCAGTTCGACTTCAGGATAATCCTTGGCCACTTGCTCGACCACTTCACGCCACAATTGGCTGGACGCCAGTACGTTGGCCTTGTCCACCGAGCACAGCTTCTTGCCGCGGACCATGGCCATGTCGAAGCCGACACGGGCGATGCGGCGGATTTCGCTTTCGCTGTACGGCAGGGTGTCGTAGGACTGACGCTCGCCGTTTTCCAGGGTACGGGTGCCACGCGGTGCACCGAAATAGATGCCGCCGGTCAGTTCGCGAACGATCAGGATGTCCAGCCCGGCAACGATTTCCGGCTTCAGGCTGGAAGCCTCGGCCAGTTGCGGGTACAGGATCGCCGGACGCAGGTTGCCGAACAGGCCCAGTTGCGCACGGATTTTCAACAGGCCGCGCTCAGGGCGGATGTCACGCTCGATGGTGTCCCATTTCGGGCCGCCGACCGCACCCAGCAACACGGCATCGGCCGCGCGGGCACGCTCCAGGGTTTCATCAGCCAAAGGCACGCCGTGTTTGTCGATGGCCGCGCCACCGATCACGTCGTGGCTCAGCTCGAAGCCCAGAGAGAACTTGTCACTGGCCAGTTCCAGCACCTTGACCGCTTCGGCCATGATTTCCGGGCCAATACCGTCACCTGGGAGAATCAGAATCTGCTTGCTCATGCTTTCCTCATGTCATCAGTCGGTGCACCCACGGGGCGCTCCCGGAAAAACTCTATCGATCGGTACCTATCTTTCTACAAACAGTACCAGCACATCGGTACTGAACGAACCATCGGCCTCAATCTCAAAATATTCGCGTACTTCATGACCCATCGACTGCTGCAACTGGCGGATCGCCGCGCGCATCACTTCAGGGGTGCGCATGCGCTCGACCCAGCTGTTGTACTCCAGGCGCAAGCGCTGACGGGTGGTACTGCGGGTGTGCAAC
Organism: Pseudomonas sp. QLc11A; assembly: GCF_052112305.1. Taxonomy (NCBI): domain Bacteria; kingdom Pseudomonadati; phylum Pseudomonadota; class Gammaproteobacteria; order Pseudomonadales; family Pseudomonadaceae; genus Pseudomonas; species Pseudomonas sp. QLc11A. Next base: position 25,664 of record NZ_JAVAJJ010000020.1, on the reverse strand, counting down.
CCCGCCTCACTGACCTGACGCAGCCACTCTCCGGCGGAGTAATCGCGCACATGGCTGGTGTCACGCAGCACTTCGACGCTTTGCAGGTAAGTGTCGAACAACGGACTGCCCGGTGACAACACGTCGACAAATGCCGCCACGCCACCCGGTTTCAACACCCGGCGCACTTCCCGCAGCGCCACGCCCAGGTCGCTCCAATGGTGCGCCGAATAGCGGCTGAAGACGAAATCGAATTCGCCATCGGCGAACGGCAGGCGCTCGGCGGCACCGTTGACCGTGGACACATTGCCCAAACCCCGGTCAGCAGCGGCAGCCGTCACCACATCGAGCATCTGTTGCGACAGGTCGTAGGCCACGACTTCCCTGACCAGCGGCGCTACGTGGAAACTCACGTGACCGGCGCCGCACCCCAGGTCCAGGACCCGGGCATCGCCCTGCCCCGCCAGTTCAGCCTGTAGCAGCGCGAACTCGGTGCCTTGAGCGTGGACGGCGCTGCTCAGGTAGGCGGCTGCCTGTTCACCGAATTGCTTTTGGACTACCTGGCTGTGCTGGGCGGTGCTGGTCATGGGGACTTCCTTTTGGGGGGTGAGTCTTGGGGTGTCTGTTCTGGCCTCATCGCGAGCAAGCTCGCTCCCACAGGTTTTGTTTACGCCGCAAATCCAATGTGGGAGCGAGCTTGCTCGCGATGGCGTCATTACGCCTTACGCAAAATCAAGCGTCGCGAAACAACCAGGGCTGGCTCGCACGGTGCTTGGCCTCAAACGCTGCAATCGCATCACCGTCCTGCAAGGTCAGGCCGATATCGTCCAGACCGTTGAGCAGGCAATGCTTGCGGAAGGCATCGATTTCAAAGCTCAACACCTTGCCGTCAGGGCGGGTCACGGTCTGGGCTTGCAGATCGACCTGCAACTGATACCCCGGATTGGCCTCGACCTGCTGGAACAGTTCGTCGACTTCCGCATCGCTCAGGATGATCGGCAGCAAGCCATTCTTGAAGCTGTTGTTGAAGAAGATGTCGGCATAGCTCGGCGCGATGATGCTGCGGAAACCGTACTCTTCCAGCGCCCACGGCGCGTGTTCACGACTGGAGCCGCAACCGAAGTTCTCACGGGCCAGCAACACGCTGGCGCCCTGGTAACGCTCGGCATTGAGGACGAAGTCCTTGTTCAGCGGACGCTTGGAGTTGTCCTGGTACGGCTGCCCCACATCCAGGTAGCGCCACTCATCGAACAGGTTCGGTCCAAAACCAGTGCGTTTGATCGACTTCAAGAACTGCTTCGGAATGATCTGGTCGGTGTCGACGTTGGCACGATCCAAAGGCGCGACAAGTCCAGTGTGCTGGGTAAAAGCTTTCATGCTGCGCTCCTTAAATCAATTCACGGACGTCGACGAAACGACCGTTTACGGCAGCGGCCGCGGCCATGGCCGGGCTGACGAGGTGGGTACGGCCACCGGCGCCCTGACGGCCTTCGAAGTTACGGTTGGAGGTCGAGGCGCAATGCTCGCCACTTTCCAAACGGTCCGGGTTCATCGCCAGGCACATCGAGCAACCCGGCTCACGCCATTCGAAACCGGCTTCGAGGAAAATCTTGTCCAGGCCTTCCGATTCAGCCTGAGCCTTCACCAGGCCCGAACCTGGAACGACGATGGCCTGCTTGATGGTCGAGGCCACTTTGCGGCCCTTGGCGATCACCGCTGCGGCGCGCAGGTCTTCGATCCGCGAGTTGGTGCAGGAACCGATGAACACGCGGTCGAGCTGGATGTCGGTGATCGCCTGATTGGCGGTCAAACCCATGTACTTCAAGGCACGGACGATGGAATCACGCTTGACCAGGTCCATTTCCTTCGCAGGATCCGGCACGTTCTGGTCGACCGCCAATACCATTTCCGGCGAGGTGCCCCAGCTGACCTGCGGCTTGATTTGCGTTGCGTCGAGCTCGACCACGGTGTCGAATCTGGCGTTGGCGTCAGAAACCAGGTCTTTCCAGGCTTCGACGGCCAGGTCCCACTCCGCGCCTTTCGGAGCGAACGGACGACCCTTGACGTATTCCACAGTCTTTTCGTCTGCAGCCACCAGGCCCACGCGAGCGCCGGCTTCGATGGACATGTTGCAGATGGTCATGCGGCCTTCCACGGACAGGTCGCGAATCGCGCTGCCAGCGAACTCGATGGCGTGGCCGTTACCGCCGGCGGTGCCGATCTTGCCGATCACGGCGAGCACGATGTCCTTGGCGGTCACGCCGAACGGCAATTGGCCTTCGACGCGCACCAGCATGTTTTTCATTTTCTTGGCGACCAGGCACTGGGTGGCGAGCACATGCTCGACCTCGGAAGTGCCGATACCGTGCGCCAATGCGCCGAATGCGCCGTGGGTCGAGGTGTGGGAGTCGCCGCAGACCACGGTCATGCCCGGCAAGGTGGCGCCCTGCTCCGGGCCGATGACGTGGACGATGCCCTGGCGAACGTCGTTCATCTTGAATTCGACAATGCCGTATTCATCGCAGTTGTCATCGAGGGTCTGGACTTGCAGGCGCGAGACCTGGTCAACGATGGCGTCGATGCCGCCCTTGCGCTCCGGGGTGGTCGGTACGTTGTGGTCCGGGGTCGCGATGTTGGCATCGATGCGCCATGGCTTGCGCCCGGCCAGACGCAGGCCTTCAAAGGCTTGCGGCGAAGTCACTTCGTGGATGATGTGACGGTCGATGTAGATCAGCGCAGAGCCATCGTCGCGCTGCTTGACCAAATGCGAATCCCAGAGCTTGTCGTAGAGCGTTTTGCCGGCCATCAGACGGTTTCCTCATCAGCTTTTCTATGCCAGAGAGGTCTGTGTAGCGTGCTTGGTGGTTCAACTTCGGCGCCTGAAGCCCACATCCTGCGTTGCTGCTCCTCGCCATAGCAAGCTATGACTCGTCGCAGCGCCTTGGCTATGGACTTCCGGCTTCCGAATTTGAACCACCAAACACACCACACACACCTCTTGGGTCTTGAGCGATTCAATAACCCCTTGGCTTGTGAGGTCGATCCTATGGGGTTACATTAAATAACTCAAATTCATATTTTTTATGCTTTGGATAACCAACTGGAATGCGAACATGGACCTGGCCAACCTCAATGCTTTTATTGCCATCGCCGAGACCGGAAGTTTCTCCGGTGCAGGTGAACGGCTGCACCTGACCCAGCCGGCCATCAGCAAGCGCATCGCCGGACTGGAGCAGCAATTGAAGGTGCGGCTGTTCGATCGCCTGGGCCGTGAAGTGGGTTTGACCGAGGCCGGGCGCGCCCTGCTGCCACGGGCCTATCAGATTCTCAATGTGCTGGACGATACGCGCCGCGCCCTGACCAACCTCACCGGCGAAGTGACCGGCCGCCTGACCCTGGCCACCAGTCACCACATCGGCCTGCACCGCTTGCCGCCTTTATTAAGGGAATTCACCCGACGCTACCCGCAAGTGGCGCTGGATATTCAGTTTCTCGATTCGGAAGTGGCCTACGAGGAAATTCTCCATGGTCGCGCCGAACTGGCGGTCATCACCCTCGCACCGGAGCCCCACACACTGGTCAAGGCGACGCCTGTGTGGGACGACCCGCTGGATTTCGTGGTCGCCCCGGAGCATTCACTGCTCGACAACGGCAAGGTCAGCCTGGCGGACATCGCCCGACACCCGGCGGTATTCCCCGGTGGCAACACCTTTACCCACCACATCGTGCAACGGCTGTTTGAAGCCCAGGGCCTGACACCCAACATCGCCATGAGTACCAACTACCTGGAAACCATCAAGATGATGGTCTCGATCGGCCTGGCCTGGAGTGTCTTGCCGCGCACCATGCTCGATGACCAGGTGGCGCGCATACCTTTGCCGGGCATACAGCTCACTCGCCAGCTAGGCTATATCCTGCACACGGAAAGGACGCTGTCGAATGCTGCGCGGGCCTTCATGGCCTTACTGGACGCTCAACTCGATCTGCCAGGGACTCAAGGCTAAGTTGTGCTACTCCTATAGAGCCGCGAATACCTGCAACAAATGCCCAACACCAGCCCAAGGCTTGCCAATGCCGAAATCTGTAGACCGTATTCCGCCGATGCCGCGTATCCAGGCAATTGATCCGAAAAGCTCCGAACAGAGCTGGGAAAGCGCCTCGCAATTGCTGGCCGCGCTCAACGGTGCGCGCCTGGGCGCCTGGTATTGGGACATCGAACGCGGGAAGATCAGTTGGTCCCGGGGCACGCAGGCGCTGTTCGGCTTCGATCCACGGCAACCGCTGCCCCATGACCTGGAATACCTCGACCTTCTACCCCCAGAGGATCGCGCCAAAACCGTTCGTGCCTTTCATGCGGTCATTGGCGGCGCGCCACTGGAGCAGGCCATGCACCACCGCATCCGCTGGCCCGACGGCAGCCTGCACTGGCTGGAAATCAGCGGCAGCCTGTTGCCGGACAAGCATGGCCGGCCGCGAATGATTGGCGTGATCCGCGAGATCACTCACCAGCGCCAGCGTGAGCAGGCCTTGAGCAGCTCGGAAAAACGCTTCGCCACCCTGTTTCACCTGTGTCCGAACATGGTTCTGCTGACCCGCCAGGAAGATGGCCTGATTACCGAAGCCAACCAGTATTTCGAAAGCCTGTTCGGTTGGCCTGTGCAAAACGCGATCGGCCGCACCACCCTGGAACTGGGGCTGTGGGTGCACCCCGAGCAACGGGCCGAACTGGTCAAGGCCACTAAAGCCAAGGGCGACGTGGTGAGCATGGAAGTGCAGTTTCGCGCCAGCAACGGCCAGATCCATGACGGCATCCTCAGTGCGCAAAAAGTCGAGCTCGAAGGCCAGCCCTATCTACTGAGCACCTTCCTGGACACCACCGAACGCAAAGTCGCCGAACATGCCCTCAAAGACAGCCAGGAACGCCTCGACCTGGCCCTGGATTCGGCGCAACTCGGGACCTGGGACTGGCACATTCCCAGCGGCATGCTCTATGGATCGGCACGGGCCGCCCAACTGCACGGTCTGGAAGCCAAACCCTTTCACGAATCCTTCGACGCGTTTTTCGAAGGCGTACCCGGCGAAGAGCGCGACACCATGCGCGACGCCTACCGCAGCCTGCGCGAAGGCCCGGCCGGCAACTATCAATTGACCTACCGCGTGCAATTGCCCGACGGCAGCTCACGCTACCTGGAAAGCCGCGCCCGCCTCTACCGCGATGACAACGGCGTACCGGTGCGCATGGCCGGCACCTTGCTCGACATCACTGACCAGGTGGAGCGCGAACAACGGCTGGTGGCCTCCGAAGAAAAATTCGCCACGCTGTTCCAGGTCAGCCCCGATCCGATCTGCGTCACCCACCAGGACAGCGGCCAGTTCATAGAAATCAACTCCAGCTTCACCCAGACCTTCGGCTGGAGCGCCGCCGATGTGATCGGCCGCAGTGCCGACGAAATCGGCCTGTGGGACGCGTCAGCGAAAAGCCTGCGACGGATCGAACAAGTGATCCGCGAACAAGGCCTGAACAACGTCGCCATTCTCGTCCAGCACAAGGACGGACAGGCCCTGACCTGCGTGATTTCCAGCCGCCAGATCAGCGTCGGCGACCAGGCCTGCATCGTCACCACGCTGCGCGACATCACCCAGCAACAACGCTCGGAAGCGGCGCTCAAGGCCAGTGAAGAGAAATTTGCCAAGGCCTTCCACTCCAGCCCCGATGCCATCACCATCACCGAGCGCGACACCGGCCGCTATCTGGAGGTCAACGACGGTTTCTGCCGCCTGACCGGCTACCGCGCCGAAGAAGTGGTGGGGCGCACGGTGTACCAGGTCGGGATCTGGGCGGAAGAAAAACAACGCTCGGCGCTGCTGGCCGAATTGCAGATCAAGGGCCGGGTTCATCACCAGGAAATGCTCGGGCGCAACAAGCGCGGCGAACTGCTCACCGTCGAAGTCTCGGTGGAACCGATCACCCTCAACGAAACTGCCTGCCTGCTGTTGACCGCGCGGGACGTGAGCCTGCTGAAAAACGCCGAAGCACAGATTCGCCACCTGGCCTACCACGACCCACTGACCAACCTGCCCAACCGTGCCTTGCTGATGGACCGCCTGAGCCAGCAGATCGCCCTGCTCAAACGGCATAACCTGCGCGGCGCGCTGATGTTCCTCGACCTCGACCATTTCAAGCACATCAACGACTCCCTCGGGCACCCGGTGGGCGATACCGTGCTGAAAATCATCACCGCGCGCCTGGAGGCCAGCGTGCGCATGGAGGACACCGTTGCACGCCTGGGTGGCGACGAATTCGTGGTGCTGCTCAGCGGTCTCGAAGGCTCGCGCAGCGAAGTCAGCGATCAGGTTCGGGAACTGGCCGACACCATCCGCGAGCTGCTGTCCGAACCGATGTTCCTCGACGGCCAGCGCCTGCAAGTGACGCCAAGTATCGGCATTGCGCTGATCCCCGATCACGGCTCGACCCCGACCGACCTGCTCAAGCGCGCCGACATCGCGCTCTATCGCGCCAAGGACTCGGGGCGCAATACTGCGCAGATGTACCACAACACCATGCAGAAGGCCGCGAGCGAACGCCTGCGCATGGAAACCGACCTGCGCCTGGCCCTGTCCCGGGGCGAGTTTCGCGTGCATTACCAACCCCAGGTCGACGCCCGGGGCGACCGCATCGTCGGCGCCGAGGCCCTGGTACGCTGGAATCATCCAGAGCTCGGCGCACAGTCACCCACCGAGTTCATCAAGGTGCTGGAAGACAGCGGACTGATCCTGGAGGTCGGCACCTGGATCCTCGACGAAGCCTGCCAGGCCTTCAAGAAATTGATCGACCGGGGCCTGGTGAACCCGTACAAATTCAGCCTGTGCGTGAACATCAGCCCGCGCCAGTTCCGCCAGAACGATTTCGTTGAACGCGTTGAAAACAGCCTCGCCACCTATGGGCTGCCCTGCACGTTGCTGAAGCTGGAAATCACCGAAGGCATCGTGATCCAGAACCTGGAAGACACCATCGGCAAAATGCGCCGCCTGAAAAAACTCGGTGTGAGCTTCGCCATGGACGACTTCGGCACCGGCTATTCCTCGCTGACCTACCTCAAGCGCTTGCCGGTCGATACCCTGAAAATCGACAAGTCGTTCATCCGCGACGCCACCAGCGACCCGAACGACGCCGAGATCATCCGCGCCATCGTCGCCATGGCCCACAGCCTGGATTTGAAAGTGATTGCCGAAGGGGTGGAAACAGCGGAGCAGCTTGAGTTCCTGCAGGGGCTGGAGTGTCATTTCTACCAAGGGTATTTGCACAGCCCGCCGTTGCCGGTGGAAGAGTTCCAAAAACTCCTGAAGTGACGCGAACCCTGTAGGAGCTGCCGAAGGCTGCGATCTTTTGATCTTAAAATTCAAAATCAAAAGATCGCAGCCTGCGGCAGCTCCTACAAATGGCACAGGCACAAAAAAGGGCGCCAAAGGCGCCCTTCTTCCTGCCCGGACTCAGTGTTGCAAAGCCGGTTTTTGCGCCCCGTTGATCGGGATGCGCTTGGCTTTCGCCTCTTCCGGAATCACCCGCAGCAGGTCGATGCTCAACAGACCGTTGCTCAGGCCGGCCGCCTTGATCTCGATGTGATCCGCCAGACGGAAGGACAGCTTGAACGCACGCTGGGCAATGCCCTGATACAGATAAGTGACGTCTTCGTTTGCGTCGCGTTTACCGCCACTGATGGTCAGCACACCCTTCTCGACTTCGAGCTCCAGGTCTTCTTCCTGGAAACCAGCCGCTGCGATGACAATACGGTACTGGTCGTCGCCATGTTTTTCCACGTTATAGGGTGGATAGCTGCTGCCTGGCTCGTTGCGCAGGGCGGTCTCGAACAAGTCGTTGAAACGGTCGAAACCTACCGAGGACCGAAACAGTGGGGCCAGGGAAAATGTAGTAGCCATGATTCAAATCTCCTGAAAACAATCAGCAAGGTTTTTTGTCTCCGCGACCCGAATTCGGCATCGCGTAACCCTTAGATAGGGACCGCTGATTGCATTTCAAGAGCTTATTTTCTGCTTTTTTAAAACAGCCTCAGGCGGCTTCAGCCACCGACAGCCCCAACAAACGCGAGACATTATCCAGTTCGGTCTCACGACGCAGGACGGTGAACAGCTCTACCGCCTCGGGATAATTGCGGGTCAGCATCGCCAGCCATTGCTTCAGGCGACCCGGCGATTGGCGTGGCGTCATCTGCGCCTTGGCTTGCAGCCAGAAGTCCTGGATCAGCGGCAGCAGCTCGTTCCAGGTCATCTCCACGACCTCTCCACCGGCCCGGGCAGCGGCGATCTGCCTGGCCAGATCGGGGCGCGAAACCAGGCCGCGACCGAGCATGATGTCTTCCACGCCACTGATCTCGCGGCAACGGCGCCAGTCTTCGACGCTCCAGATATCACCGTTGGCGAACACCGGCACCTTGACCACATCCTGCACCCGCGGAATCCACTCCCAGTGAGCCGGCGGCTTGTAGCCATCGACCTTGGTCCGCGCGTGCACCACGATATGTTCCGCACCGCCTTCGGCCAGGGCCGTGGCACACACCAGCGAACCGTCCGGGCTGTCGAAGCCCAGGCGCATCTTGGCGGTAACCGGAATGTGCGCGGGGACGGCACGACGGACGTGCTCGACGATCTGGTTGAGCAGCTCGGGTTCCTTGAGCAGGACCGCACCACCACGGGATTTGTTGACTGTCTTGGCCGGGCAGCCGAAGTTCAGGTCGATCACCTCCGAACCCAGCTCGCAAGCCAGCGCGGCATTTTCCGCCAGGCACACCGGATCGGAACCGAGCAGTTGCACACGCAGCGGCACGCCGGAGGCGGTCCGGGCACCGTTGAGCAGCTCCGGGCCGAACTTGTGGAAATAGGCAGGCGTCAGCAACTGGTCGTTGACCCGAATGAACTCGGTCACGCACCAGTCAATACCACCCACGCGGGTCAGCACATCGCGCAGGATGTCGTCGACCAACCCCTCCATGGGCGCCAAAGCAATTTGCATGAAAAACACACTCGAGGAAAAACGTGCAGCAGTTTACTGGATTGCGCGAGAAACCGCAGATCCCTTGTGGGAGCGAGCCTGCTCGCGAAAGCGCTCTGTCAGATACATTGATGCTGGATTTGCCGCCGCCTTCGCGAGCAGGCTCGCTCCCACATTAGATTTTTGCTGATTCCAAAGCATGCAACGCCGGGCCATAGCCTTCGATGAACTCCGTCGGCATGCGCTTGGGCTTGCCGGTGGACAGCTCGATGCAGACGAACGTGGTTTGCGCGCGCAGCAACGTTACATTATCGCTGGGGCGGATCAGCTGGAAGTGTCGGGTCATTTTCAGGCGCTGGTCCCAATCGACGATCCAGGTCGCCAATTGCAGCTCATCGCCTTCGTAGGCCGCTGCCAGGTAATCGATCTCGTGACGCACTACCGCCATCGCCCGGTCCAGCCGCCGGTATTCGACCAGATCCAGGCCAAGGCGTTGGGAGTGGCGCCAGGCACAGCGCTCGAGCCAGGTCACGTAGACCGCGTTGTTCGCGTGTCCCAACCCGTCGATGTCCTCGGCGTCCACTTGCAGATCAATGATAAATGGCGTTTCCCGATCCCAGCCCATGCCCCACTCCCGGTCAGATGATTTCGACCGGCGCAGTGTAACGGAAGCTCAAGCGGATTGGCGTGATTGCAGACTGCGACCGGCCAGCAGTGATAACACGCCATCAATCACTCGGGGGTCGGCCAATACACGCTGATGACCACCCTCCTTCAAGCGCAGCAAGCGACTGTCGAACCACGCCTCGTGGATCAATTGCGACTCGCTGACCGGGACGAAGGTGTCATCTTCGGCGTGAACGATCAGGCCGGGCATATCGAGTTGATAGTGCGCGACATCCAGCATCGCGGCGCGCATGCCGACATCATTCTCCACCTGGCGAATGAACGCCGAGCGAGCCTTCGGCGGCAGCCCCACATAACGGGCGAAACCACGCAGCACGCCGAGAATCCGCGCCGGGGCGGCAATGCTCACCAGGGTTTCGGTGCGCAAACCCAACTGGACCGCGAGCATGGCACTGGCGCCGCCCATGGAGTGGCCGATGACCGCTTGCAGCGGGGGCAGTTCGGAAGCGGCTTCAAGCATGGCGCGAGCGAACAGCACCACATTCGCTTCGCTGCCCGGCGAGCGGCCGTGGGCCGGACCATCCAGGGCGACGACCGAGTAACCGGCATCGACCAGCGCGGTGATGAGGCTGGCAAACTGCGTCGGCCGACCTTCCCAACCGTGCATCAGCAGCACGGCCGGCCCCTGCCCCCAACGCAGCGCCGAAAGGCCAAACCGCAGGGTAATGCGCTCGGATCGCGCCAACAGCGGCAGCTCCCAGTCACGGGGCGGCAGGTCCCGCGGTGTCATGAAGGCCAATCGCATTTTGCTAGCGACCAGTTTCGGGGCAAACCAGCCCAAGGTGCCATTAACGCCACGAACCCACTTTAACGCGCTCATCGCATTCTCCTCAGGCCGCAGCCTTCAGGGTCAACGCACTGCCGATTTGGCGGCGCGCAGCAATCGATCTGACAACTCTCCCGGCCCCAGCGCCCGCGCCAGAGCCAGCCCACCCACCATCAAGGCCATATCGGCCAGGGCTTTTTCGGTTTCTTCAGGACTGGCCGCCAACTGCGCGACCATCAATTCCACATGTTCATTCAGGGCGACACGAAACGCTTCCGGCAGCCGCCCCAGTTCGCCGACCGATGCCGGGATCGGACAGGCCGATTCGGAGGAGTCACGGTGCTTGCGCGACAGATAGAACGCAGCCACCAGCGCGCGACGCTCTTCACCGGTCAACTCGGCGTCCATGTCGGCAATCAGGTCGCGGCGGTGACCGAGCAATTGCTTGAACGCCTCGAGCATCATCGCGTCCTTGCTTTCGAAGTGGGCGTAGAAGCCGCCGACCGTCAGGCCCGCCGCCCCCATCACTTCGCCCACGCTTGGCTCGGCCGGGCCACGCTGAATCAGCGCTGCGCTGGCAGCCTTGAGGATGCGTTCGCGGGTCTGAGCTTTTTTATCGTTCATCGTTGCCTCCGAATATTACGATTGAAATATTATTCTCATAATAAATTTTAGCAAGTCATGGGTGTGACCGCTGGTCTGAAGAACAGTTTTTTTGGAAATGGAGGAATTTGGCCAAACGCCAGACAAACAAAAGGGCCATTCAATAATTGAATGACCCTTATAAAATCCCGCAGAGCGGGTAATCGTGGCGTCCCCTAGGGGACTCGAACCCCTGTTACCGCCGTGAAAGGGCGGTGTCCTAGGCCACTAGACGAAGGGGACACAAACCCTTCTATACAATTGATCAGTGCTGAGAGCTGATCGATTCAAGGCCGGTGTGGCCAGACCTTGAACTGTAAAATTGGTGGAGCTAAGCGGGATCGAACCGCTGACCTCCTGCATGCCATGCAGGCGCTCTCCCAGCTGAGCTATAGCCCCGGATTTTTCGCCTCGCGGCGGAGCGATATCTTGCAACATCGCTTCTGTAAAACTGGCGTCCCCTAGGGGACTCGAACCCCTGTTACCGCCGTGAAAGGGCGGTGTCCTAGGCCACTAGACGAAGGGGACGCAAACCCTTCTATACAACTGATCAACGCTGAGTGTTGATCGCTTCAAGGCCGGTGTGGCCAGACCTTGAAGTGTAAATTGGTGGAGCTAGACGGGATCGAACCGTCGACCTCTTGCATGCCATGCAAGCGCTCTCCCAGCTGAGCTATAGCCCCTCATCGTTGATGTCATCGCTGAGGACGGGGCGAATCTTAAGGGCGTATCGAAAGCCTGTCAAACTTATTTTTCAAAAAATTTAAAATTTTTTGTCGGCATAACAACCACTTACCGCCCTCCCCCCGGAAATTCGGGAGGTTTACACGCAACGCAGACCTGCAGGAGCTGCCGACGGCTGCTCCTGCAGGGAATCAGGAGCACTTAGGCGATAGCGCCCAACAGCTTTTCCCACTCTTTGTTTTCTTTCTTCGACACACCGCCCAGCAGGTCGATGGCCTGGCGCAGACGGAATCGGGTCAGGTCCGGTCCGAGGATTTCCATCGCATCGAGCACCGACACCGAACTGGCCTGGCCGGTGATCGCGGCAAACATCAGCGGCATGGCATCACGCAGCTTCAGCTCCAGGGATTCGACTACGGCCTGAATGGTCGAGGTGATGCTGTCCTTCTCCCACTGACGCAGGCTTTCGAGCTTCCACAGGATCAACTGCATCAACTGACGGACCTGATCACCCGACAGTTTCTTGGATTCGAACAGTTTGGCGTCCGGATTCACGCCACCGGCAAAGAAGAACCCGGCCAGCGGTGCCACCTGGCTGAAGGTTTCGACCCGGCCCTGCACGTGCGGTGCGATCTTCATCATGTATTCGGCGTTGAACGCCCACTTCTGCACGCGCGCGGCGAACTCTTCCACCGGCAGGTCACGCAGCCACTGGCCGTTGAGCCAGGACAACTTCTCGATGTCGAAGATCGGCCCACCGAGGGACACGCGCTTGAGATCGAAGTGGTCGACCATTTCCTGCAACGAGAACTTCTCGCGCTCGTCCGGCATCGACCAGCCCATGCGCCCCAGGTAGTTGAGCATCGCTTCCGGCATGAAGCCCATGCGCTCGTAGAACGTCACCGAGGTCGGGTTCTTGCGCTTGGACAGCTTGCTCTTGTCCGGGTTACGCAGCAGCGGCATGTAGCACAGCTCCGGTTGTTCCCAGCCGAAGTACTCGTAAAGCAGGATCAGCTTCGGTGCCGATGGCAGCCACTCTTCGCCGCGCAATACATGGGTGATGCCCATCAGGTGATCGTCGACCACGTTGGCCAGGAAGTACGTCGGCAGGCCGTCGGTCTTCATCAGGACTTGCATGTCCATGCGGTCCCACGGGATTTCAACGTCGCCACGCAGCATGTCCGGCACCACGCAGACGCCTTCGCTCGGCACCTTCATGCGGATCACATGGGGTTCGCCAGCGGCCAGGCGACGGGCGACTTCTTCCTTGGACAGCAGCAGCGCGCGGCCGTCGTAACGCGGGGTTTCACCGCGAGCCATTTGCTCGGCGCGCATCTGGTCCAGCTCTTCGGCGGTGCAGAAGCACGGGAAGGCATGCCCCATGTCGACCAGTTGCTGGCAATACTTCTGATAGATATCGCCACGCTCGCTCTGCCGATACGGACCGTGCGGGCCGCCGACGTCCGGGCCTTCGCTCCAGTCGATCCCCAGCCAGCGCAAGGCGTCGAAAATCTGCTGCTCGGACTCACGGGTCGAACGCAATTGGTCGGTGTCTTCGATCCGCAGGATGAACTCACCGCCGTGCTGCTTGGCAAAGCAGTAGTTGAACAAGGCGATGTAGGCGGTACCTACGTGGGGATCCCCGGTAGGCGATGGCGCGATGCGAGTGCGGACGGTGGTCATGGCATGTCTCGAAAAGAAAAAAAGCGAAGTTCAAACTAGGCGCGAATGGTAACAGGCGACACCCGCCCGGCTCCAGCGAACAGGGCATTTAAGCCAAGGTTGCGTCTGTAACACCCCTATGACGCGGTGAATGGCCGAATATCCACCGACGGCATTTACCACTTATCGGCTGTATGCCAGATTTGCCTGCTGATAACTTCCCTTACAATTTCTCGACTACAGTTTGCCTCATGCCTGCCCAACTCAAACGTCGCCTCTTTGTTTTCCTGCTGATGGTCCTGTTGATTGCCGGGGGCCTGTTTGCCCAGTGGTTCTTCAAGGGGCGCTTTTATGAAAGTACCGACAACGCTTATGTCCAGGGCGAGATCACCCGTGTGTCGAGCCAGTTGGGCGCGCGCATCGACCAGGTGCTGGTGCAGGACAACCAGCATGTCGAGAAAGGCCAGTTGCTGATCAAACTCGAAGGCGACGACTTCCGCCTCGCTGTCGACCGCGCCAATGCCGCCCTGGCCACCCGCCAGGCCGAGCGCCTGCAAGCCCAGAGCAAGCTGACCCAGCAGGCCAGCCTGATTGCCGCCAGCGAAGCGCAAGTCGCGTCCAGCCAGGCCAGCCTGGGCCGCTCGCAGATCGACCTGACCCGCGCCGAGACCTTGCGCAAACCCGGTTATGTCTCCGAAGAGCGGGTGACCACCCTCTCTGCCGAATCCCACATTGCCCGCTCGCAAGTGGCCAAGGCCCAGGCCGATGCGCAAAGTCAGCGCCAGCAGGTCAACGCGCTGACCGCCGAGATCAAACGCCTCGATGCGCAGATCGCCAACGCAAAAACCGACCTGGCCCAGGCCGAACTGAACCTGACCCGCAGCGAAATCCACGCTCCCATCAGCGGCCTGATCGGCCAGCGTGCCGCCCGCGAAGGCCAATACGTGCAGGCCGGCGCTTACCTGCTGTCGATCGTGCCGGACGAAGACATCTGGATTCAGGCCAACTTCAAGGAAACCCAGATCGGCCACATGCAGCCCGGCCAGGAAGCCGAACTGACCTTCGACGCCTACAGCGACACGCCGATCAAAGCCCGTGTCGACAGCCTGTTCGCCGCCTCGGGCGCGCAGTTCAGCCTGCTGCCGCCGGACAATGCCACGGGCAACTTCACCAAAGTCGTGCAACGGATTCCGGTAAAACTGACCTTCGCCGCCGACAATCCGCTGCGCGGCAAGATCCGTCCGGGCATGTCGGTGACCGCCAAGGTGAACATCAAGGATGCCCCTGAAGATGTCACCCCCAAAGTGAGCCACAAAGCCGCCCCTGACGATGGCCGGTGATCAACTGATCCGCCCGGTCGGCGAACCGACCCGGCGGGACTGGATCGCGGTGATGAGCGTGATGCTCGGCGCCTTCATGGCGGTGCTGGACATCCAGATCACCAATTCCTCGCTCAAGGATATCCAGGGCGCGCTGTCGGCGACCCTGGAGGAAGGCTCGTGGATTTCCACCTCCTACCTGGTGGCGGAGATCATCATGATCCCGCTCACCGCCTGGCTCGTGCAGTTGCTGTCGGCGCGACGCCTGGCGGTGTGGGTGTCCCTCGGATTTCTCGCGGCCTCCCTGCTCTGCTCCATGGCCTGGAGCCTCGAGAGCATGATCGTGTTCCGCGCCCTGCAGGGGTTTACCGGCGGTGCGCTGATTCCACTGGCGTTCACCCTGACCCTGATCAAGCTCCCGGAACACCACCGCGCCAAAGGCATGGCCATGTTCGCCATGACCGCCACGTTCGCGCCCTCCATCGGCCCGACCCTCGGCGGCTGGCTGACGGAGAACTGGGGCTGGGAGTACATCTTCTACATCAACATCCCGCCCGGCCTGATCATGATCGCCGGCCTGATGTACGGCCTGGAGAAGAAAGAAGCGCACTGGGAATTGCTGAAAAGCACCGACTACGCCGGCATTCTCACCCTCGGCGTCGGGCTCGGTTGCCTGCAGGTATTCCTGGAGGAAGGCCATCGCAAGGACTGGCTGGAATCCAGCCTGATCGTGACCCTGGGCAGCATCGCGCTGGTCAGCCTGATCACCTTTGTGATCGTGCAGTTTTCCAAACCCAATCCGCTGATCAACCTCGGCATCCTCGGCAATCGCAACTTCGGCTTGTCCAGCATTTCCAGCGTCGGCATGGGGGTCGGGTTGTACGGCTCGATCTACCTGCTGCCGCTGTACCTGGCGCAAATCCAGAACTACAACGCCCTGCAGATCGGTGAAGTGATCATGTGGATGGGCGTGCCGCAGCTGTTTCTGATCCCGCTGGTGCCCAAACTGATGAAGTTCGTCTCGCCCAAATGGCTGTGCACATTGGGCTTCGGGCTGTTCGGGTTGGCGAGCTTCTCTTCGGGCGTGCTGAATCCGGACTTTGCCGGGCCGCAGTTCAATCAGATCCAGATCATCCGCGCCCTGGGCCAGCCGCTGATCATGGTCACCATCTCGCTGATCGCGACGTCCTACATCCTGCCCCAGGATGCAGGATCGGCATCGAGCCTGTTCAACATCCTGCGCAACCTCGGCGGGGCCATCGGCATCGCCCTGCTCGCCACGCTGCTGGATGCGCGGACCAAGGTTTATTTTGATTACCTGCGTGAATCCATCGTGCCGAGCAATCCGCAGGTGGCCGAGCGCATTGCCTCACTGACCGACCGGCTGGGCAGTGAAACGGCGGCACTGGGCAAACTCAGCGAGATCGCGCATCAGCAGGCATCGATCATGGCCTACAACGATGCGTTTCATTTTGTCGGGATTGCGCTGGGGATCAGCATGCTGGCGGTGTTGCTGACCCGGAAATTGCCGGCGGGGTTGAAGGCTGGGGAAGCACACTAATTGATACTTGCAGTACCCTGACCGGCCTCATCGCGAGCAAGCTCGCTCCCACAGGGATCACCTTGAACCTTGTGGGAGCGAGCTTGCTCGCGATGAGTCCAGTGCAGGCACAAAAGATCAAACCGTGATCAACCGCTCCCGCAACTTGGCAATTTCGTCGCGCATCTGCGCCGCGGCTTCGAATTCCAGGTCGCGAGCGAGCTGGTACATCTTCTCTTCCAGCCCCTTGATACGCTTGGCGATCTCGCCCGGCGAGCGCAATTCGGCTTCGTACCTGGCGTTTTCCTCGGCGGCCTTGGCCATGCCCTTGCGCTTCTTGCTGCGCGAACCGGGCACTGTGGCGCCTTCCATGATGTCGGCGACGTCCTTGAACACGCCTTTGGGCGTGATGCCATTGGCCAGGTTAAAGGCAATCTGCTTGTCGCGACGACGCTCGGTTTCGCCGATCGCCCGCTCCATGGAGCCCGTGATGCGGTCGGCATACAGAATCGCCCGGCCATTGAGGTTACGCGCCGCCCGGCCGATGGTCTGGATCAGCGAGCGCTCGGAACGCAGGAAGCCTTCCTTGTCGGCATCGAGGATCGCCACCAGCGACACTTCCGGCATATCCAGGCCTTCGCGCAACAGGTTGATGCCCACCAGCACATCGAAGGTGCCCAGGCGCAAGTCGCGGATGATTTCGACCCGTTCCACGGTGTCGATGTCCGAGTGCAGGTAGCGCACGCGCACGCCGTGGTCGGCCAGATAGTCGGTCAAGTCTTCGGCCATGCGCTTGGTCAGCGTCGTGACCAGTACCCGCTCTTCCAGAGCGACACGCTTGGTGATTTCCGACAGCAAGTCGTCGACCTGGGTCAGTGCCGGGCGGATCTCGATTTGCGGGTCCACCAGCCCGGTCGGGCGCACCACCATGTCAATCACGCGCCCGGCGTGCTCGGCTTCATAGTTGCCCGGCGTCGCCGAGACGAAAATCGTCTGCGGGCTGATGCTTTCCCATTCATCGAAACGCATCGGCCGGTTGTCCAGGGCCGAGGGCAGGCGGAAACCGTATTCGACCAGGGTTTCCTTGCGCGAGCGGTCGCCCTTGTACATGGCGCCCACCTGCGGAACGCTGACGTGGGATTCGTCGATCACCAGCAAGGCATCGGCCGGCAGGTAATCGTAAAGGGTGGGTGGCGGCGCGCCGGCTTCGCGACCGGACAGGTAACGGGAGTAGTTTTCGATGCCGTTGCAGTAACCCAGTTCGAGGATCATCTCCAGATCGAAACGGGTGCGCTGCTCCAGGCGCTGAGCCTCCACCAGCTTGTTGTTGGAGCGCAGGTATTCCAGACGCTCCTGCAACTCGACCTTGATGCCTTCGACCGCGCCCATCAGGGTTTCCCGGGGCGTGACGTAGTGGCTCTTCGGGTAGAAGGTGAAGCGCGGCAGCTTGCGGATCACTTCGCCGGTCAATGGATCGAAGGCCGACAGGCTTTCCACTTCATCGTCGAAGAGTTCGATGCGGATTGCTTCGAAATCCGATTCCGCCGGGTGGATATCGATCACATCGCCGCGCACGCGGAAGGTCGCCCGGGCGAATTCCATGTCGTTGCGGGTGTATTGCAGGTCAGCCAGGCGGCGCAGCAACTCACGCTGGTCGAGCTTGTCGCCGCGATCCACGTGCAACACCATCTTCAGATAGGTTTCCGGGCTGCCCAGGCCGTAGATGCACGACACCGTGGTGACGATGATCGCGTCCTTGCGCTCGAGCAATGCCTTGGTCGCCGACAGCCGCATCTGCTCGATGTGGTCGTTGATCGAGGCATCTTTCTCGATGAAGGTGTCCGAGGACGGCACGTAGGCTTCGGGTTGGTAGTAGTCGTAGTAGGAAACGAAATACTCCACCGCGTTGTTCGGGAAGAACGCCTTGAACTCGCCGTACAACTGCGCCGCCAGGGTCTTGTTCGGCGCCAGCACCAGCGTCGGGCGCTGCACCTGGGCGATCACATTGGCGATGCTGAAGGTCTTGCCCGAGCCGGTCACACCGAGCAGCGTCTGGTGCGCCAGCCCGGCCTCGATGCCCTCGACCATCAGGCGGATGGCTTCCGGCTGATCGCCGGCGGGCTCGAAACGGGTGACTAGCTGGAATTCAGACATGAAATACCTCTGGATCACTCTTGCCGGTCAAACCGGCACGAACGAGAAAGACCGCAAACGACCGATGTCGCCCGAGGAAAAAACTGGATTGTGCTCAATGTGGAGCCGATTGCCAGCGCTTTCAAGGCAAACGTCCTGCATCACGCAAAACCTTTGCCGAGACCATTCGACTGACGGTCGATAAATAATCGGAAAAACTTGCCTTAAAAGGTCAATCGCCTGTCGCCAGCCATCGCCGATGGCCTCTATACTAGCTCCCCGTTTGTGCACCGCTCTAGTGCATTCGGCTGGAGCGCGACACGTCCCTCCACTCTCCATTCAGAGCCGCCGCAATAATGAGCCTGTTCTCCGCTGTCGAAATGGCACCACGCGATCCAATCCTGGGCCTCAACGAAGCATTCAACGCCGATACCCGTACCAGCAAGGTCAACCTGGGGGTCGGTGTTTACTGCAACGAGGAGGGGCGAATTCCACTCCTGCGCGCCGTTGTCGAAGCCGAAACGATTCGCGCCGCTCAACACGTTTCCCGTGGCTACCTGCCAATCGACGGCATCGCCGCCTACGACCAGGCCGTGCAAAAGCTGCTGTTCGGCAATGATTCGCCACTGCTCGCCGCTGGCCGCGTCATCACCACCCAGGCCGTTGGCGGTACTGGCGCTCTGAAAATCGGTGCCGACTTCCTCAAGCAACTGCTGCCGAACGCCGTCGTGGCGATCAGCGACCCGAGCTGGGAAAACCACCGCGCGCTGTTCGAAACCGCCGGTTTCCCGGTGCAGAACTACCGCTACTACGATGCCGCGACCCACGACGTGAACCGTACCGGCATGCTGGAAGACCTGAACGCGCTGCCGAACGGCTCGATCATTGTGCTGCACGCCTGCTGCCACAACCCGACTGGCGTGGACCTGAGCCCGGCCGACTGGAAAAACGTCCTGGAAGTCGTCAAAGCCAAAGGCCACGTGCCGTTCCTCGACATGGCATATCAAGGTTTCGGCGATGGCATCGACGAAGACGCCGCTGCCGTGCGCCTGTTTGCCGAGTCGGGCCTGACTTTCTTCGCTTCCAGCTCGTTCTCCAAGTCGTTTTCGCTGTACGGCGAGCGCGTAGGTGCCCTGTCGATCGTCAGCGAATCGAAAGAAGAAAGCGCGCGCGTACTGTCGCAAGTCAAGCGCGTGATCCGTACCAACTATTCCAACCCGCCGACTCACGGTGCCAGCGTTGTCGCTGCCGTGCTGAACAGCCCGGAACTGCGCGCCCAGTGGGAAGCCGAACTGGCCGAAATGCGCCTGCGCATTCGTGGCATGCGCACCCAGATGGTCGACCTGCTGGCAAAAAAAGCGCCTCAGCGCGATTTCAGTTTCGTCGGTCGTCAGTGCGGCATGTTCTCCTACTCCGGCTTGAGCGTTGAGCAAGTTCATCGCCTGCGCAACGAGTTCGGCATCTACGCCCTGGACACCGGCCGCATCTGCGTGGCCGCGCTGAACCAGAGCAACATCGAGGTGGTGACGGACGCGATTGTCCAGGTCATCTGATTCAGCCTTGAAATGAAAAACGGGAAGCCTGTGGCTTCCCGTTTTTTATGGACCATCGATATTCCCCTAGACTGAGTCAGATCAAGGTGTGGGAGCGGGCTTGCTCGCGAAAGGGCCAGCAGCTCCAACACCGATGCCTCAGTCAGATCGCATTCGCGAGCAAGCCCGCTCCCACAGGTTTGCGCACACCTGAATGACCTATGAGAACCCACATGAAAAACGATGACCTGCGCGCCGACCGCGATGACCTGGATGACCTGGATCACTTCATCCCCCGCGCCCCGGCCAAACGCGGCAACAACCTGGTAATGCAAGTCGCTGCGGGTGTATTCCTCGGCGGCCTGGCCCTGTGGCTGGTGCAATTGGGTGCCACAGCGCTCTACGCCAAACTGATGGTTGCCACCATTACCTTCGGCGGTTAAGCCAGTTCGGTTGCACGCTGGCTGGCAGCATCGTCGTAGGCGACATACAGCGATTCGGCGACCTGGCTCTTGATCGCCTTGGTGCTTTCCAGCCCCAGGACGAAACCTTCGGCCTTGCCACCCGCGCGGTTCAATGCTTCAGCGGTGCCGGCCTGAGTGATGGCGTCGAACAACTTTTCGGCATGGGGGCCGACCCCCTTGGGCAGGCTGATCTGAGAGATGCTCATGGGTGCACCCCGTGGTGTCGAGGTGTGAGGGTCAAATGATTCATGGCGCGTACCTTTTCGGCGAATGGCCGGCAGCGCGTGTCACCACTTCCGGGCGACCATGGTAGACCTCCGTGGCGATCCTGGTAACCGCCAATCGCCGCCAAACCACCGCCCGTCCCGATAATTTTCTCCAATTGTTGTTCGATGCTTGACTTCTCTTTTTGAATCAGTAAGATACGCGCCATTCCGCGATAGCTCAGTTGGTAGAGCAAGTGACTGTTAATCACTGGGTCCCTGGTTCGAGTCCAGGTCGTGGAGCCAGACAAGCAACATTGAAAAGCCCCTGAATCGAAAGATTCAGGGGCTTTTTTGTGGCCGATACAAATATCAAAAGATCGCAGCCTGCGGTAGCTCCTACAAAGGCTGCGATCTTTTGATCCATAAAAAAAGCCGATCTGTCCATTCAACAGATCGGCCCTTTATTTCAGTCGCCGCGAACGTCAGACATGCTCACTGCTTTTGACGTGCACCGCCCGTGGTTCTGCCCCGCCGTGTTCCGATTCCAGCACCGGAATCTCCTTGCCGTCGCAATCGTGCAGCTTACCGTCGCTGAAGTAGTCCCCTTCGCGCAACGCCGCCAGATCCTGATAACGCAGCACCCGCTCGGTACCGGCCGCAAACACCGATTGCTGGTCGGAGTTACCGGCGGTGAGGTGGTTGAAGGTCAGGTTCAGCACGATGGCCATGATCGCCGACGAGCTGATGCCCGAATGGAAAATGGTCGCGAACCAGCTCGGGAATTGATCGTAGAAGCTCGGTGCCGCGATCGGGATCATGCCGAAGCCGATCGAGGTGGCAACGATGATCAGATTGACGTTGTTGCGGTAATCGACCTTGGATAAGGTCCGAATGCCGCTGGCCGCGACGGTGCCGAACAGCACGATGCCGGCGCCACCCAATACCGAAGTTGGCACGGCGGCGATGACCCGGCCCATGAAGGGCAGCAGGCCGAGGAGCACCAGGAACAGACCGCCAGTGGCCACCACGTAGCGGCTCTTGATGCCGGTGACCGCCACCAGCCCGACGTTCTGGGCAAAGGCGCTCTGGGTGAAGGACCCGAAGATCGGCGCGAACATGCTCGACAGCATGTCGGCGCGCAGGCCATTGCCCAGGCGCTTGGAGTCAACCTTGGTGTCGATGATCTCACCGACCGCCAGAATGTCGGCCGAGGTTTCCACCAGCGTCACCATCACCACGATGCACATCGACAGGATCGCCGCGAAGTGGAAGGTCGGCATGCCGAAGTGGAAGGGTGTCGGGAAGCCGAACATCGGCCCCTGGGTCACGGACGAGAAATCCGCCATGCCGAGGAACACCGCGATCACCGTACCGACGACCATGGCCAGCAGGATCGACAGGCGGGAGATGGTCGCACTGCCGATTTTGCTCAGCAGCAGCACCAGCACCAGCGTCACCGCCGCCAGACCGATATTCGCCATGCTGCCGAAATCCGGTGCGTGGCTGTTGCCGCCCATGGCCCAGCGCGCGGCTACCGGCATCAGCGTCAGGCCGATGGTGGTAATCACGATGCCGGTCACCAGCGGCGGGAAGAACTTGGTGATACGCGAGAACACCGGGGTTATCAGCAATCCGATCAGGGACGCCGCTATCACCGCCCCCAACACCGACTGGAACCCGCCCTCCCCGCCACTGCTGACAATCGCCACCATGGTCGCGACACCAGAGAAGGATACGCCCTGCACCAGCGGCAACTGACAACCAAAAAACGGTAGACCCAGGGTTTGCAGCAGCGTAGCCAGCCCCCCCGCAAACAATGAAGCAGCAATCAACAAACCGATGTCCGCTGGCGAGAGCCCGGCCGCCTGGCCGATGATCAATGGCACCGCAACGATACCGCCATACATGGTCAGAACATGTTGCAGGCCATAAGCCATATTCGCGCCGATCCCTAGGTTTTCGTCCTCGGGCCGTTGGTGTGAAACATGGGGCGTTTTCATGGAGGGGGTTCCCTGGTTTTTGTTATGCGCACACTGTATGCAAGACACAGGACAAATGTCTATAGAGTTGTATACAACTTGTCGGTCACAAAATGGATACTTGTCCATTTCCGCCTGATAGCCCCCCTCCTGATCCCGCCAAAAACCTTGAAATACTTCCCTCACCGCCTCCCCCCGAGTGCTGACTAGTCTTTTGAATTCCTGGCGACCATCGGTATGACTCGCCTCTTTTTTATACATATAAAGTATGCATAATGAAGCCATTCGACATTCAGTTCCACAGGGCAAAGAACGCAGCCAACAAACTCAAGCACCAAGGCATCAGCCTCGCAGAGACTGAACCGGTATTCCATGACGAACGAGCGCTGACCATCGAGGACCACCACCACGACGAACAACGCTGGATCACCCTGGGGCTGGATGCCAAAGGTCGTTTGCTGGTCGTCGCGTACACCTACCGCGATCCGAATTTCGTTCGAATCATTTCCGCGCGCATCGCCACCAAAAGCGAGCGCCGTCAGTATCTGGAGACTTGACCGATGAAAGACGAATATGACTTCAGTGACGCCAGGCGCGGGGCCGTGGCGCCCGCCAAAGGCAAGACCCGCATTACCATCATGCTCGATGACGCTGTCATCGAAGCCGCCCGGACCCTGGCAGAACACGAGGGGTACGGCTACCAGACGGCAATCAACAATACGTTGCGCCGGGCCCTGCTCAACGAAGGCAAGAGCGCAAAACTGAAACCAACCCTCACCCCTGCCGAACTCAAGGGCCTGGAGCAGAAACTGGCAGAGGCCTTGCGCGAAATCCAACGGGTGATGGCGCCGGGTGTCCGGCCCTGAAACGCAAAGGGCCGATCAATCTGACCAGCCCTTTGTGATGCCTGCGATCAGCCCGCTATTGCGGCGCTGCGATCAATCGCTCCAGCGTCCGCGCCAATTGCGCCTGTTCCGGTACGCGGATGCCGAACTCGCTGCCCAACAGGCCAATCAGTTGCTGCACATCCGCCACCTCCCGCCGCTCGCTGTCATGGCCGATCCGGTGAATGGCGAAGCTGCCGTTGTTGAGCGTGCGGCGCCAGCCCTCCCCGGTGCGCGCCACCATCAACTGCCTGACGAAAGTCGACTCGGGGTGGGTCGAGACGTACCAATTGCCCACAGCAAAATCGATATCTTCCTGGCGTTGCAGGTCGAAGATGTACATCGATCGCCATTCACCGGCCACGTTGGCGCGCAGGGTAAAGCCGTCGACGTGCAGGTCGATGCGATACGATTCGTGCGGGGTGAGTTGTTCGGCGCGGGAATCGAGCAGCAGTGGCGCGGTCGGCACCATGCCGCCGAAGCCGACGTCGGTGATGTAGCGTACGTCATCGATGATGACCAGGCTCAGGCGATGGGTCCGGGCCGTCCAGGCGCCCTCCGGCTGCCCCATCACTACCCGACCACTGATGGCGCGGGCGTCGAAACCCAATTCCTGAAGCAAGGCCAGAAACAGCTTGTTGAGTTCGTAGCAATAACCGCCACGGCACGCATGCAAGACCTTCCGCTCTATGGACGGCAGGTCGATCAGCACCGATTCGCCGGATAACGTGGTGAGGTTTTCAAACGGGAAAACCCCGGTATGGCGCAGTTGCAGTTGGCGCAAGGTTTCCAGGGTCGGTGCCGGGGGTGTATCGAAGCCCAGGCGTTGCAGATACAAAGCACGGTCAGTCAGGCGTGGCTCGCTCATCGTTCAATCCTTTTGCACGCAAGCGGCGGATTGCTCCGCCAGTGGTCGCTATGTATACGGGATCAGGCACCGCCACCGACAATTGATTTAGCCAATCATTCGTCATGAAAAACTCAACGCCGCTTGCGCGAACCCAATTGAATCCAGGTCGGCGCATGGTCGCTGGCATGGGGTTCATTGCGCACCCAGGCATCCACCCCGGCGTCTTGCAGATACGGGCTCAGGACAGGGTTGAGCAGCAAATGATCAATGCGCAGACCGGAGTTTTTCTGCCAGTGCTGGCGGAAGTAATCCCAGAACGTGTAGAGCCGATCCTGTGGATGCAGGTGCCGCAATGAATCAGTCCAGCCCTGGTCCAGCAACCGCTGGTAGCACTCGCGACTCTGAGGTTGCAGCAAGGCGTCCTTGAGCCATGAGCGCGGGTTATAGATGTCCAGGTCGGTGGGCACCACGTTGTAGTCACCCGCCAGCACCACCGGATGCTCACTGCCTTGAAGCGCCTGCGCATGACGGATCAGTCGCTCGAACCATGCCAGCTTGTACTCGAATTTCGGCCCCGGCTGCGGGTTGCCGTTGGGTAGATACAGGCAACCCACCAGAACCCCGTGGACCGCGGCTTCCAGATAACGACTTTGGTTGTCGCTGTCATCGCCGGGCAACCCGCGCCGGCTTTCCAGCGGCTGCGCATCCCGCGCCAGGATTGCCACGCCGTTCCATGACGCCTGACCCTGCCAGATGGCGCCGTAGCCGAGCGCTTCAAGCTCGGCAGCCGGGAATGCGCTGTCCACTGCCTTCAATTCCTGCAAGCAGGCGATGTCCGGTTTTTCCCGTTCAAGCCAGGCCAGCAGGTTGGGCAGCCGGGCGCGCAGGCCATTGACGTTGAACGTGGCGATCCGCAGTTTCTTCATGATCGGACACTCCTGAGGACGAGGTGCCTGAACTGTGACACCTGCCCTTTTCGGTGGTTGCATCCGCGGTCCCGGGGGGCGGCAGCACCTTGAGCGCAAGCTGGTCGATTCGAGGGTGTCCGCAATTTCCCGTCCGGCACAGATCAACTGTGGGAGCGGGCTTGCTCGCGAATGCGCAGTGTCAGCCAACATCAATGCTGAATGGGCCGACGTCTTCGCGGGCAAGCCCGCTCCCACAGGGTTCGAGGGTGTCCGCAAACTTCCCGTCCGACACAGCTCAACTGTGGGAGCGGGCTTGCTCGCGAATGCGCAGTGTCAGCCAACATCAATGCTGAATGGGCCGACGTCTTCGCGGGCAAGCCCGCTCCCACAGGGTTCGAGGGTGTCCGCAAACTTCCCGTCCG